>NZ_KV814907.1:55411-85282 GCF_001814135.1 Neisseria sp. HMSC067H09
CTGTCTGCGGCTTCGTCGCCTTGTCCTGATTTAGATTTAATCCACTATAGTTTCCGTGTTTTTTATCCCCAAAGCGGTATCTTCTGCCTTGGCAATCCTCACCAAGCGTCCAAGCTTGTTGCGGCTTTAGCCTTGAATCTCCCGCTTCGTGAATAAAAATCCACTTGGAAAATCAAATATCGGCAGCCTCGGGGTGCTTTTTCATTTCAAGGTCGTCTGAAAACCGTCTGCGCCGCCAAATTGCCAGCCTGTCCGAAATATAGTTAAATAAGCCGCATCATTATTTTCAGACGACCCGATGATGTCCATGAAACAAAAAATCTTTGTCCTCTACACAGGCGGCACCATAGGCATGACCCAAAGCAGCGAAGGCCTGCGCCCCGATACCGCGCTTGTCAGCCAAGCACTTTCCCCCTTTTCAGACGACCTCGACTTCGAGTGGCATGTCTGCAATCCTTTGATTGATTCCTCCTCCGTCACCCTGCAACACTGGCGCGACTGGCTGGACATCATCGCCGCCAAACTGCCTTTCTGCGACGGCATCCTGATACTGCACGGCACAGACAGCATGGCGTACACCGCCAACTTCCTCGCACTCGCCCTGCAAGGTTTGGGCAAACCCATCGTCCTGACCGGCTCCCAATGGCCTTACGCCGCCGAAAACAGCGATGCCCCGCGCAACCTCTCCACCGCCGTCGCCGCCTTCACCCTCAAGCTCAAACAAACCGTTATCGCCTTTGACGGCAAACTTTATCCCGCCGTCGGCAGCAGCAAAGTCAGTACCGAAACCGCCGCAGGCTTCGACAATCCGCATTTCGGCGCCATCGCCGAATGGGACGAAACCCAAGGCTGGTACAATCTTCGCGTCCCGTCCCAAGATGCGGCAGATGTTTCAGACGACCTCAAAATCCGCTATCCCGACCCGCAGGCAAAAATCGCCGTCCGTACGCTTATCCCCGGCTTTGCCGTCCAAGAACTTGCGGACGGACTCGGACAGCTTCCCGCCCACGCCCTTATCCTGCAAAGCTACGGACACGGCAACACCCCCGCAGACGAAGGCTTCATCCGCGCCGTCCGAGACTTTACGCAGCAAGGAAAACTGCTGCTCAACATCAGCCAAGTCCAACAAGGCAGAACCGCCGCCGTTTACGCGCAAGGCAACGCGTTCCGCAACTCGGGCATTATCAACGGCGGCAAATGCAACCTCGAAACCGCCACCGCACTCATGACCCTCGCCGTATCGCAAGGCTGGGGGGGGGAAGATGTTCACAAAGAATTGGTAAGACTAAAGTTAGTGTGAAATCGATGAACTTCACCGACACCCATTGCCACCTCGCCGATCCCGCCTTGCGCGAAAACCTGCCGCACATCCTGACCGCAGCGCGGAAGGCGGGGGTAGGGCGGTTTATCGTTCCCGCGACCCGGCCGCAGGATTGGCAGGACGTGGCGGATTTGGTGCAAAGGTCGTCTGAAAACCCGCTTTGGGACAACATCCATATCGCGCTCGGCATCCATCCCTGGTTTTCAGACGACGTTTCCGAGTCGGATTTCCAGCGTTTGGAACAAACATTGCAAGCGCGTCCGGCGGCATGGGTCGGCGAAATCGGCTTGGATTTTTACGACAAAACCCAAATGCCGCCGAAGCGAGAACGGCAAATCCAAGTCTTCAGCCGCCAGCTTGCCATCGCACAAACCCTGCGCCGCCGCGTGATTATCCATAATCTCAAAGCCACCGCCGACATTGCCGTCGCCGTCAGGAAGACAGGCTTTGCCCAAGGCGGGATTGTCCATGCGTTTTCAGGCAGCGCGGAAGAAGCGCGCGTGTTGACGAAATTAGGTTTCAAAATCGGCATCGGTTCGCTGTTGCTCAACCTGAACGCACGAAAAATACGCGAAACCCTCAAAACCTTGCATGACACCGATTTCGTCTTGGAAACCGACAGCCCGTTTATGCTGAAAAACGAAATCAACACGCCCGCCAACATCCGCCAAATCGCCGCCATCACCGCTGAAATTCGTGGCGTTGCTGTTGAAGAGATAGCCGAAGCGACCGAGCGGAATGTGGAAATATTGCTGGCAGCAGAAAAGGTCGTCTGAAAACGTCCCTTCTTATCGGAATCATGTTTTCAGACGACCTTGGGTTGCGAATCCTGGTGATAACGCAATGAATATCGCTATTTATAAAAGGAATGTCTTGCCCTACGGTTTCCTGTAAGGTAAACGAGTTGACAATTTTTTACGCTAAATATGACAGAATTTGACTTTATTAGACAGTTTTTGCAAAAACAGCAGGCGGAAGGTTTGGTGTTGGGTATCGGGGACGATGCAGCCATCATCCGTCCAAGTATAGGATTTGATTTGTGTTTTAGTTCCGATATGTTGATTAAGGACAAACATTTTTTTTCAGATGTTTCTCCTGAAGATTTGGCATGGAAAATGCTAGCAGTTAACATATCCGATATGGCGGCGATGGGCGCCGTTCCAAAATGGGTTCTGCTCAGTGCGGGATTGCCCGATTTGGATGAAAAATGGCTGACGCGGTTTTGCGAAAGTTTTTTCTCGCTGGCACAACGTTTCGGCATCACGCTTATCGGCGGCGATACGACCAAAGGTGATTTGGTATTCAACATTACCATCGTCGGCGAACTGCCCCAAGGGCAAGCCCTGCGGCGCGATGCAGCGCAAGAGGGGGATGATATTTGGGTGTCCGGGCAAATCGGTATGGCTGCGGCAGCATTACACCATCGTCTGAAAAACTGCTCACTGCCGCCGAAAGTCTTCGGACTTTGCGAAGATAAACTCCTCCGGCCGGAGCCAAGGGTAGATTTGGGTTTGGCACTTTTGCCGCTTGCCCATGCCGCCCAAGATATTTCGGACGGGCTGGCGCAGGATTTGGGGCACATTCTGACCGCGTCGTCGTTGGGGGCGGAGATTTCGACAGATGTGTTGCCGGTTCCCGACGAATTGAGAACATCGCTGTCTGAAGAACAATGGACGGCTTTCGCCTTATCGGGCGGCGACGATTATGAATTGGTATTTACCGCTTCCGCAGACCGTCGCAGTGAAATCCTTGCCGCAGCAGCGCAATGCAGTGTGGCGGTAACGAGGATAGGGAAAACAAACAACTCAGGCCGTCTGAAAATAAAGGATAAAAAAGGCGGCGAATTATTGCTTACTTCACGGGGGTTCGATCATTTTGGCTGAATTTAAACCTACTTTCACATGGCTCAAAGAGCGTCCTTTATGCTTCTTGGGATTCGGTTTCGGAAGCGGTCTTTCTCCCGTCGCGCCGGGAACGGCCGGTACTTTGGCGGCTTTGCCTTTGGCGTTTGTCCTTCATTTGATCGGAATCGGCGGCTGGGTTTTGGCATTGTTGTGCATCGCCATGTTTGTTTGGGGAATCCGCATTTGCGGGTATACCGAAAAAGAGCTGGGCATACAGGATTACGGGGGTATCGTTTGGGATGAAATCGTAGCAATGATTTTGGTTTTGTCTTTCGTGCCTTTCCGCTGGAGCTGGTGGCTTGCGGCTTTTATCGTGTTCCGATTATTCGACATGCTCAAGCCTTGGCCGATTAAATGGTTCGACAGCCGCATCCACGGCGGGCTGGGTATTATGCTTGACGACCTGATCGCCGCACTGATGACCGGACTGGTATTAGGGCTGGCATCTTGGATTTTTTAAACACACACAATTAAATATATGACTGCTGATAAAAAATATAAGGCAGGCACACTTTCACTCACTTTTAAATAAAAATAGAACCGCATCATCACGGGGAAGCAAAATGAATAGTATAGAAATCAGTGTAAAGCCGCGTTATATCGCCGGAAAAAGCGATGTTTATCGTGACCGCTATGCTTTTAATTATCAAATCACCATCTGCAACCGCAGCAATGAAGTCATCACATTGCGCCAGCGGTTTTGGGAAGTTACCGACGGGCACGGAGAAATCGGGCAGGTCGGACACGGCGGTTTGATCGAAGAGCAGCCTGTCCTGTATCCGGGTGAGGAATACGAGTACAACAGCGGTTCGCAAATCAGCACGCCTTGGGGCAGTATCGAAGGCGCATACGAGTTTGAAGACAGTATCGGCGAGCGTTTTATCATCGGCGTGCCGAAGCTGGATTTCAAAGCAGGCTTTACCCTGCAATAAAATACCTGAAAACAATACAAAGCGGGAATTCAGAGTCGTCTGAAAGAGATAAGGGGCTTTCAGACGACCTTTTTTTGCCTGTTCGTTTGATTTAAATGTTGGGTGATGGTTTTTTAGCGGTAAGAAGGTCGTCTGAAATTAATCGTGAATCAAAATAGAAAGACCTCGTTTTTTTATGCTTGTGCAGATAGGGCAGGTATTTTCAGTCGCCGATATTTATCGGCTTTTTATCATGTTGAAATACAGATTTCCATTTGCGCAGGCTGATGTCAGACGGGTATTTTTATTTTAATGTTTTCCACATTGAGATCTGACGTTATGAATTTGGATTTATGGAAAAATAAGGGGCATATCATCAGACCGTTGCGTTTTTAAACACTTTATGCTGAAATGACCGAACACTAAAAACATAATGAGGAGAAAAATATGCAATTATTTTTGGAGAATTTAAAAGCGTTTTTTGAAACAGTCAGCGGCTGGGTCTGGGGACCTGTTATGCTGGTGTTATTGGTCGGAACGGGCGTTTTGTTGACCGTTATGCTCAAAGGCCTGCAATTTTCTATGCTCGGTTACGCGCTCAAGCAGGCGTTTATGCCGCAGAAAACAACGGATGACGGCGAAGACCACGAAGGCGATATTTCCCATTTCGCTGCTTTGATGACCGCCCTGTCCGCCACCATCGGTACAGGCAACATTGCAGGTGTGGCGACCGCCGTGGTTACCGGAGGTCCGGGTGCGGTATTTTGGATGTGGATGACCGCCATTTTCGGTATGGCGACCAAATACGCCGAGGGCGTGTTGGCGGTGAAATACCGCGTGACCAACTCCAAAGGCGAAATGTCCGGAGGGCCGATGTATTACATCGAAAAAGGCTTGGGCAAAAACTGGAAATGGATGGCATTGGCGTTTGCTTTATTCGGCACATTCGCTTCGTTCGGTATCGGCAGTTCGGTGCAGTCCAACTCGGTTGCGCAGGCCGTTCAGACGAGTTTCGGCGTAGAACCGGGCTATACCGGCGTCGTCCTGACCATTTTGACCGCTATCGTCGTTTTGGGCGGTATTAAAGGTATCGCTAAAGCTGCGTCGTTTATCGTACCTGCGATGGCGGTGTTTTACGTTTTAGGCGGCATTGCCATTATTGCTGTCAATGCGGACTTACTGGCACCCGCTGTCAAGCTGATTTTCTCTGATGCGTTCAGCGCGCAGGCTGTGGCAGGCGGCGCAATCGGGACGGTGATCCGCTACGGCGTGGCGCGCGGCGTGTTTTCTAACGAGGCGGGTATGGGTTCTGCACCGATTGCCGCTGCAGCCGCGAAAACCGACCATCCCGTCCGCCAGGCATTGGTTTCCATGACCGGGACGTTTTTGGACACGATCGTCGTCTGCTCGATTACGGGAATTGTATTGGTGATGGGTTTGCTCGGCGCGGGCGGTGAGTTTGTCAAACCGGAATTGAGCGGCGCGGCGCTGACTACCGTTACCTTCCAAAAAATGCTGCCCGGTTTCGGCGGCTGGGTCGTTACCATCGGTTTGATTTTCTTTGCCTATTCGACTATTTTGGGCTGGTGTTACTACGGTGAGAAATGTGCGGCATATGTATTCGGCGAAAAATCCGCGAATCTCTACCGAGTTTTTTACGTCGCCTCGGTCATGCTGGGAACCGTCTTGAGTCTTGATTTGGTTTGGCTCGCTTCGGATACGTTCAACGGATTGATGGCTTTGCCCAACTTAATCGCCCTCTTGCTGATGGCGAAAGTAATTGTCAGGGAAACTCAGGATTTCAAAAAGAAAATCCGAAGCGGTGAATTGCCTCATTAATTTGAATGAAACAAAAGGTCGTCTGAAAACCAAAATTCTGTTTTCAGACGACCTTTGCGTTTCTAAACCTTTTCAATACCAATCTATTCAAGACTCGGCACAATCTTTCAGCGTATCTTTATAAGTATAAAGGTACGACGCGCCGACAAACGATGCGCCGCCTAAGACATTGCCTAAAAACACGGGAATCATGTTAAAGAAAAACTGCCCCCATGTGATGTCTGCGCCCGCCAAAATACCGGCGGGGATGATGAACATATTGGCGACAAGGTGTTGGAAGCCGTTTAACACGAAAATCATCACGGGAAACCAAATTGCCAACATCCGCCCTGCCGTATGCTTGGCGGCAAAGTGCAGCCACGCGCCCATACACACCATCCAGTTACACGCGACCGCTGAGACGAAGGCCCTGCCGAAATTCATGTGGACTTTGGCTTCCGCCACCGCAATCGTTTTTTCCGCCACGCTTCCTTCGGTCATGCCGACGTAGTGTCCGAGGAAAAACGCCATCGCCAGCGTTCCCGCCAAATTGCCCAGACACACGACGACCCAGTTGCGCAGCAGCATTTTTGTGGAAATCCGCCCTGCCAAACGCCCCAAAGACATAATCATCATATTGCTCGTTACCAGCTCGCCGCCGCCGAGCAGGATACAGATCAAGGCGATGGGGAACATCGATGCGCCGAGCAAAGTCGCCAAGCCGCCCCATTCGTGCGGAATGCCGCTGACCACTTTCAAATAGGCAAGATAGCCAAAACCGATGTATCCGCCTGCCAAAACACTCAAAACCGCCAGCGTGGAAACGCTGGATTGTGCTTTGGCACAGCTTTTATCGAGGACGACCTGTAAAATTTCCTGTGGGTATAAATCGCGCGAAGCCATGATTTTCCTTAAAGTGGATTGAGGTGGGAACGCCGTTTCTGAAAGACGGCAAAACTGTCGCGGTAGGGCAGTGTTGAGGGATGCCGGTGTACGGTCTTGTTGGATAAAAAACAATAGTGTATTAAACCTAAAATGCGGTAGCGTTGTCTTGCTTTGGCTCAAAAGAAAGATTATTACATGAGGGGATAATTGAGATAAGGCAGGAAGTATATATGTTTCAGATGCGTTTGAAGGAACCTGCCGAATCTGGTTTCAAATGCCCGCCGATACGGTCTCGCGATTTGTCAAACCTGCCCGATTTATGGGAAAATCGCATGATTTAATTTTAATTTAACGAAGGGCGACACCGTGTTAGACAGAGAAGGCTATCGCCCCAATGTCGGTATCATCTTAATCAACAACCGCAACGAAGTCTTTTGGGGCAAACGTGTGCGCGAACATTCGTGGCAGTTCCCGCAAGGCGGCATCAAGCCGGGCGAAAGCCCCGAAACCGCCATGTACCGCGAGCTGTACGAAGAAGTCGGGCTGTTGCCGCAACACATCAAAATCGTCGGCCGCACGCGCGACTGGCTGCGTTACGACGTGCCGAGCCACTGGGTACGCCGCGAATGGCGCGGTTCGTATCGCGGGCAGAAGCAGATTTGGTATCTTTTGCGGCTGGTCGGGCGCGACAGCGACATCAATCTGCGCGCCTGCCACCATCCCGAATTTGACGGCTGGCGTTGGCACCAATATTGGGCTCCCGTTGACGAAGTGATTGATTTCAAACGCGACGTTTACTTGGGGGCATTGAAAGAACTCTCCTCCCGCTTCCTGCGCGGCATGGAAAGCTACGAAGACTTTACCGCGCGCCTGCCTTTTGACAACCGATAAAACAACGAAACGCAACGCTTTCAGGTCGTCTGAAAGCGTTGTTCTTCCTTTCAGACGACCTCTTCCCCTATGACTAAAAACAACCAATACAGCGAATCCAGTATCACCGTACTCAAAGGCTTGGAGCCGGTCAAAGAACGTCCCGGCATGTACACACGCACCGACAGCCCGACCCACATCTGCCAAGAAGTCATCGACAACGCGGCGGACGAGGCGTTGGGCGGTTTCGCCACTGAAATCGACGTGCGCATCCACGACGACGGTTCGCTTTCCGTGCATGACAACGGACGCGGCATTCCCGTCGGGCTGCACCCTGTCGAAGGCGTGCCCGTGGTCGAACTCGTGTTCACCCGTCTGCACGCGGGCGGTAAGTTCAACAAAAAAGACGGCGGCAGCGCGTATGCCTTTTCAGGCGGCCTGCACGGCGTGGGCGTATCCGTCACCAACGCCCTCTCCACCCGCCTTGAGGTCACCGTCAAACGCGAAGGCAAAATCCACCGCATCGTGTTTGCTGGCGGCGATGTGGTCGAACCGTTGGCGGAAATGGGCAAATGCGCCGTCAAAGACAGCGGCACCGAAGTGCGCGTCTGGCCGGACGGCAAATATTTTGAAAGCCCGAATTACAGCATTCCCGAACTCGAACGCCTGCTGCGCGCCAAAGCCGTGCTGCTGCCGGGCGTGCGCGTTTCCCTGACCCGCCCGGTCAAAGGCGAAGACGAAGCGCACACCCAAACCTGGCACTACCCCGACGGTCTGAAAAGCTATCTGACCGACCTGATTGCTGACGCGCAGGAAGCCGTGCCGCTGTTCTCCTGCGAAAACTACATTTCAGACGACCACAACGGCGATTTCAGCATCGGCGAAGGCGCCGCGTTTGCCCTGACTTGGCTGGAAGAAGGCTCGTGCGCCAACGAAAGCTACGTCAACCTTATCCCCACCCCGCTGGGCGGCACGCACGAAGCGGGCTTGAAACAAGCCGTGTTCAACGCCGTCAACAACTTCATCAATCTGCACAACCTCCTACCGCGCGGCGTGAAAGTGCAAAGCGACGACGTGTTCAGCAAAACCGCCTTCGTCCTCTCCGCCCGCGTCCTCGACCCGCAGTTCCAAGGCCAGACCAAAGACAAGCTGACCAACCGCGACGCGCTGAAACTTGTCGCTGCCGTATCGGGCGACCCTTTGGAATTGTGGCTGAACCAAAACGTGGACTTCGGCAAAAAAATCGCCGAACTCGCCATCCGTCAGGCGCAGGCGCGGATGCGTTCGGTTAAAAAAATCGAAAAGAAAAAAGGCAGCGGCGTCGCCGTCCTGCCCGGCAAACTGACCGACTGCGAAAGCGAAGACATCCGCGAAAACGAACTCTTCCTCGTCGAAGGCGATTCCGCCGGCGGCTCCGCCAAACTCGCCCGCGACAAAGCCACCCAGGCCATCCTGCCCCTGCGCGGCAAAGTGCTCAACAGCTTTGAAGTCCACCCCGACCAACTCTTCGGCAACGCCGAAATCCACGACATTTCCGTCGCCATCGGCGTCGATCCGCACGGCATCAACGACAATCCCGATTTAAGCGGCCTGCGCTACGGCAAAATCGCCATCCTGTCCGATGCCGACGTGGACGGCTCGCACATTCAAGTTTTGCTGCTGACCCTGTTCTACCGTCACTTCCCGAAACTGGTCGCCGACGGACACATCTACGTCGCCCAGCCGCCGCTGTTCCGCGTCGATGTCAACGCACAAGGCAAAAGCAAACCCGCCCGCAAATTCTACGCCCTCGACCAAAACGAACTCGACAGCATTTTGGAGCGGCTGCAAAAAGAAGGCGTCAAAGAAACCGCCTATTCCATCAGCCGTTTCAAAGGTTTGGGCGAAATGAACCCCGACCAGCTCAAAGACACCACCATGCACCCCGACACCCGCCGCCTGTTGCAGGTACAAATCCCCGAAGGCGCAGATGACGAAACACGCGATATCTTCGTCAAACTGATGGGCAAAGGCGAAGCCGCCGCCCGCCGCGCATGGATGGAACGAGAAGGCGATACGGCTCAATTGGATATTTGACGCCGTTGGTTTAAAAAGCAAAAAGGTCGTCTGAAAACGGATTTAGGTTTTCAGACGACCTTTTATTTTTAGGGCTTACAGACCGAATAGGGCGATGTCGCCTTTGCCTTGGCGGATGAGTTCCGTGCCGTCGGTCATGTCGATGACGGTGGTCGGCTCGGTACCGCACCAGCCGCCGTCAATCACCAAATCGACGCTGTGTTCGAGGCGGTCGCGGATTTCGTAAGGATCGGTCAGCGGCTCGTCGTCTTCGGGCAGCATCAGGGTGCAACTGAGCAGCGGCTCGCCCAATTCCTGCAACAGGCTCAGGGCGATGGTATTGTCGGGTACGCGCAGGCCTATGGTTTTGCGTTTCGGGTGCAGCGTGCGGTTCGGGACTTCTTTGGTGGCTTGCAGGATGAAGGTGTAGCTGCCGGGGGTGGCGGCTTTGAGCTGGCGGAATTGGGCGTTGTCGACTTTGGCGTAAGTGCCCAATTCGCTCAAATCGGCGCACATGAGGGTCAGGTGGTGTTTCAAGTCGATTTTGCGGATGGCGAGGATGCGTTCCATCGCGGCTTTGTCGCCGAGTTTGCAGCCGAGCGCGTAGCAGGAGTCGGTGGGGTACACGATGACTCCGCCGCTTCGGACGATGTCGGCGGCCTGTTTGATCAGGCGTTCCTGCGGGTTGTCGGGGTGGATGGCGAAGAATTGTGCCATGGCGGTTTTCCTTTTGGCAGTTTGTGTTGCGGATATTTTAAAACCGATGGTTTGAAATGACAAAAGGTCGTCTGAAAATACGGTTTCGGAACGGAAACTGCGTTTTCAGACGACCTTGTGTTTTGGATGCGAATCAGGGTTCGGGACGCAGCCACATCCAGACGGCGACGCAGCCGCAGCCCAATGTGGACGCCGCGCCTATCCACCATTTTTCGGGAAAGCGCCAAAATATGAAGATGCAGGATAGGCTCATCATGCTGATGGCGAAGATTTTGGCTTTGCGCGGGACGGCGCCGTTGTTTTCCCAGTTTTGCACCATAGGGCCGAAATAGCGGTGTTGGTGCAGCCAGCGGTGGAAGCGGGGCGAGGCTTTTGCCCAGCAGGCGGCGGCAAGGATGATGAAGGGGGTGGTGGGCATAATCGGCAGAAAAATGCCGATGATGCCTAAGAGAAAGGAAACTGCGCCGCAAAAGATGAGTAAGTAGCGAATCATATTGTTGTTTTGTTGTAGGTTTTATTCGGATTCTTTGGATTTGCCGTGCGGGAACGGACAGCGTGGGATGTCGAGCTTGTCCCAGCCTTCGTGTCCCATTTCTTCGAGCAGGGCGATGTTGCGCTCGAAAATGGCGGAGGCATCGGGGAAGGCTTGTGCGGCTTTGGCGATGCTGTCTTCGCGGATGAGATGCAGGGTGGGGTAGGGCGAGCGGTTGGTGTAGTTGCCGATGTCGTCTGAATCCGTGCCTTCAAATTGGAAATCGGGATGAAACGGGGCAATTTGGACTATGCCTTCCAAACCGTTGTCCACAACGGCGGCATCGGCGATGTCGAGCATTTGGTTGAAGGTGTCGAAGTCGGGGAACAGGGTCGGGTGGACAAGCAGGGTGGTTTCCAGCTCGTCGGCGGGCGTGTCGCCCAAAAGCTGCAATTCGCGGTCAAGGTCTTCGAGGAAACCGTCCAGATGACGGGCTTGGCTGACGCTGATGCGCACGAGGTTTTTGACGTGCGGCGCTTTGGCGAAGGGGCAGAGGTTGAGCCCGATGACGGCTTTTTCGAGCCATTGGCGGGTGTGGTCGGCTACGGTGGCGGAGTCGGGGGTAGTCATGCGGGAATTAGGATTTGATTTAATTAAAAATAGTTCTCAAAAAGTATAACAAATAACATGGGTTTTAGGCAAAGGGCATGGGTGTGCGGATAGGGAAAATTTATGTGTGGCCAGTATGTAACAGGTCGTCTGAATATTTTTTTGTTTATGAAGAAAACCATAGCGGAAAGCAATGAAAAAACGAAGAAATTTTCCCGTCTAACCTATTGCGTCGACAGGGATTTTGCCGTTTAATGCGAACCTGCTGAATCAAGGGCCCGAGGCATATGCCGGCCGCCCCCACAGTTAACCTTTTGTATGCGGACAGTCTGCGCTTGACTGACTGCCGCCGCTGCAACAATTCCCCCTTCCACAAAAGGACTGTACCCATGAAAAAAACTTCAATGGCGGCGGCACTCATCGGCCTCGTCTTGACTGCATGCAGCGGCGGCCAACAAACCGCCGCAGAATCTTCCGCACCTTCCTCCCATACCGCCTCCGACAAGCTCAATATCTACAACTGGTCGGACTACGTCGACCCCGCCACGCTTGAAGCGTTCGAAAAAAATACGCATATCAACGTCCGCTACGACTACTACGACAGCAACGAAGCCCTCGAAGCCAAGCTTTTGACCGGCAAGTCCGGTTACGACCTCGTTGCACCGTCCATTGCCAACGTCGGACGCCAAATCAAAGCCGGCGCGTATCAAAAAATCGACAAAAGCCAAATCCCGAACTACGCCAATATCGATGCCGACCTGCTTGCCATGATGGCAAAAGTCGATCCGGGCAACCAATACGCCGTCCCTTATTTCTGGGGCATCAACACGCTCGCCATCAATAAAAAACTGGTTCAAAAAGCCTTGGGGACGGAGCAGCTGCCCGAAAACGAATGGGATTTGGTGTTCAATCCCGAATACACCAAAAAGCTGAAATCCTGCGGCATCAGCTATTTCGACAGCGCCATCGAACAAATCCCGCTCGCGCTGCATTATTTGGGCAAAGACCCGAATACCGAAAACCCGGACGACATCAAAGCTGCCGTCAACATGATGAAAAAAGTGCGTCCCGACATCAAACGCTTCACTTCGTCAGGCTATATTGACGATATGGCGGCGGGCAACCTTTGCGTTTCAGTCGGTTACGGCGGCGACTTGAATATCGCCAAAACACGCGCGCAAGAAGCGAAGAACGGCGTCGAAATCGAAGTTTTAGCGCCCAAAAGCGGCGTCGGCATCTGGGTAGACTCCCTGATGATTCCGCGTGACGCCCAAAATACCGCCAATGCGCATAAATACATCAACCATACGCTCGATCCCGAAGTCGCGGCGCAAAACGGCAATTTCGTTACCTACGCCCCCGCCAGCCGCCCTGCACGCGCATTGATGGACGAGAAATATACCGGCGATGCGTCTATTTTCCCGACCAAGGAATTGATGGATAAAAGTTTCATCGTATCGCCCAAATCAACCGATGCAAGCCGCCTGAGCGTCCGCTTGTGGCAATCGCTGAAAGCAGGCAAATAGCCGTTTTGATGCGTTGGAAAACTAAAGGTCGTCTGAAAACCCACAATCGGGTTTTCAGACGACCTTTTTCTTTCTCAACTCAACATCAGAATTTCGCTTGCAGCCTTAACCAAGCGGTACGGCCGGGTTCGTCGACGCGCAAGGTTTGCGTGCCTGCTGAAGGGTCGCCGCCTTTGCTGACGAATTCGGCATAGGTTTTGTTGAACACGTTGTCTATGCCGGCCTGCAAGGTAGCGTATTTGCTGAATTTCCAGCCGGCATTGAGCGAGAGTACGCCGAAGCCGGAAGAGGCGCCGATGTCCTGTCCGACGATATTGCCTTGACCTTTGCTGTAACGGTTTTGTTTCGCCACGACACGCCATAACGCGCCTGCGCTGTATTTGCCGTTGTCAAAGGCGAGGGTGTTGTTCCACTCGAGCGGCGGGGTTTGCGCCAAAGGTTTGCCGTCGGTACGGTTTTTACCGTGGGTGTAGGCGAGGCTGCTGCCGATTTCCCAATTGGGTGCAAACGTCCATTTGACTTCGGCTTCGCCGCCGAAACGCGAGGCTTTAACGTTGCGTACGCCTAAATCCGTGCCTTGGCGTTCAAGTATGATGAAGTTTTTGACATCGCTGCCGAATACGGATACGGAGGCATGGAGGTTGGGACGTTTCCAGATGATGCCCGCATCGATTTGGCGGTTTTGTTCGGGATGGATGATTTTCTTTTTGGCGCGCAGACGTTCCCAGTAGTCGGGCGAGCGTTCGGCGATACCGAATCCGGCGTAGTATTTCAAGCCGTTATCCGTATCACGTTCCCAACGTAAGAAACCGGAATTCAAGTTGAATTTCTGATGTTTCAAAACGGGATCGGTTACGTCTGCGGAATCGTAATGCGCTTTGACACGGTCGTGGCGCAAGCCTGCTACCCAACGTTGTTTGTCGGTTTGCTGCCAAGCGGCTTCGGTGAAAACGCCCCATTGTTTGAAACTTTGATTGGGCATGTAGGGCTTGTGGCTGTAACCGTCGCCGCCGCGTTCCATTCGGGCGACGTGTACGTCGTCCATATAATCTACGCCGGTTTGCAGATTGAGTTTGTCCCAGTCGAAGGTGGCTTTCAGACGACCTGTGTCGGTGTTGCGTTTGGGGTTGTTGGCGTTTTTAATCTGTTTGCCTGCCGGATTGCGGATGGTGCGCAGGCTGTATGTGTCCATGACGTGGTCGATTTCGCTTTCACCGTAGCGCAATTCGAGTTCGCTGAACCAAGGGGTGAGGTTGCGTTGGGTAAAGCGGACGTTCCATGCGTCGCGGTCGAATTTGCTGCCGTCCATCATGCGGTCGGCGTAGGCGACCTTGGCCCTGCTGCGTTCGTATGTGCCGGCGATGGTGGTGTTTTCGGTCGGGGTGATGCCCAGTTGCAGCATTTGGCTGTCGCGTTTGAAATTGGAGTGGACGCGGTTGCCGTCGCCGTCTTTGTAGTCGTCGGCTTCGTTATGGGAAATATTGCTGCGGACGTAACCATATTTGCCGCCGAACTCGGCTTCAAGCGAGCCGTCGCGGCGGTCGTTGCTGCCTGTGGTCAGAGTAGCGTTGACGTTGTAGGGTTTTTCGCTGAAATCAGGGTCTTTGCGGATAAATTGCACCGAGCCGCTGACCAAACCCATGCCTTGGGTTACGGTTTGCGGGCCTTTGGTGACGACGACTTTGTCGAAAGAATTCGGGTGGATGTAGGCAGTCGGCGGGTCCATACGCATGCTGCAGCCGCCGTAAATAAACTGGTCGTCTGCGTTAATCGACAGGCGCGAACCGCCCAAACCGCGGAACAATGGATCGCCCGAGCTTCCGCCTTTGCGGATGATGCTCATGTTTGGCACGGATTGTAAAAGGTCCGCACCGTCTCCGGCAGGGAGGGGTTGCAAAGCAGCTTTGGGGTTGAAAGTAACGCTATTGGCTTTTTGTTGTTGTGTGCCGGTGACGGTAACGGGGGAAAGGATAACAGTTTCTTCGGGAACGGGGTCTGTGTCCGCCCAAGCCTGGGATACGGCTAAGGCAATCGGCAGAAGGAGTAGCTGGTGTTTCATTCTTAGAGCTCCTTTTATTGGTTTAGTTCATTGGGCGTAGTTAATTACTACTTTGGTAGTATAAAGAATGTCAGGCAGTTTGTGAGTAAGAAAACGGTTTTATTTAATTTAAGTCAATATTTTCGAGGCATAATTAAATTATTTGAATAATAGTAATAACCGTGTTGATTACTTGCCTATTTTTCCGTTTGGCAGAAAGAAGGGATAAGGCTGTTACAGGGATAAAGAGGGTGGTATTCGGGAGCGGGATGCAAATCTGTTTTGACATGCTGAGACAGCGTGTCCTTTGGCATTCCGTTTACAGTCATTACGATATTTCAAACAGCAAAAAGGTCGTCTGAAAATTTTTCAGACGACCTTGGTTTTAACGGGAAACTCCTGACCACCGATACAGACGGTTTATTTAAACCAACCCCTGACGCGCTCCAGCCCGCCGAAATTGATGCAGGCATCGGCGACTGCCTGCGCTTTCGGTTTGGCGCGGTAAGCCACGCCTACGCCCGCTTCTTTGAGCATCGGAATATCGTTCGCACCGTCGCCCATCGCCAAAACCTGATGTGGCTGCAATCCGAGGCGGTCGCGGTATTCGCTCAATAAATCCGCCTTGGCCTGCGCGTCGATGATTCTGCCTTTCAGACGACCTGTCAGCTTGCCGTTTTCAATTTCCAAAACATTGGCGTGTTGGTATTCGAAGCCGAGGCGTTG
Source organism: Neisseria sp. HMSC067H09 (assembly GCF_001814135.1). Taxonomy (NCBI): domain Bacteria; kingdom Pseudomonadati; phylum Pseudomonadota; class Betaproteobacteria; order Neisseriales; family Neisseriaceae; genus Neisseria; species Neisseria sp. HMSC067H09. Next base: position 71,264 of record NZ_KV814907.1, read on the forward strand.
TTGCAGCCTTTCGGTGAAAAACGTGAATCCGCCCGACACCAGCATGAATTTCACGCCGTGCGCCTTACATTCGTCCAGCAAAAATTCCGCGCCGGGCGAGAGCCGCAAAACGTTTTCATAAACCTCCGCCAAAACCCGCTCGTCCAATCCCGCCAACAGGGCGACGCGGCTGCGCAAAGACTGCTCGAAATCCAATTCGCCGCGCATCGAGCGTTCGGTAATTTCCGCCACGCGGTCTTTCAAGCCGACGCCTGCCGCAATTTCATCGACGCATTCAATGGTAATCAGCGTCGAATCCATATCGCTGACAATCAGCCCGAGTTCGCCGAACGCCCTATCGGGCAAAACGGCGTGGTCGATTTGACGGCTGTCCAGTAACGCCGCGTCTGCCCCGCTTAAAGAAAACCCTTCTTCAACGATAAAACGCATACGCTTTTCATCGGCGTAATCAGGTTCGGGCAGGCGGGAGAGGAGGGAGGAAGGCAGGGCTTCGGGTGAGGGGAATTGGAGGACGAGGGCATGCGGCATGGCGGTGGCTCAAAAAATGCGGATTGCGGATTATAGCAAAGCCTGAAGATTTCATATCGGGAAGGTCGTCTGAAAATGGAATTCCTGATGAAAGCCGTATGTGTGCGGCGATGCGACGAAGCGGTTTTCAGACGACCTTTGGGGGAAGTATAGTGGATTAAATTTAAATCAGGACAAGGCGACGAAGCCGCAGACAGTACAGATAGTACGGCAAGGCGAGGCAACGCCGTACTGGTTTAAAGTTAATCCACTATAATTCCTTTGAATCAAATAGGACGCCTATTCGCCGTCATGACTGCTTGTGTGTGTATGGGCATGACGGCGGCGGTACGGTTTGGTTTATCTGCCAAGATTGTGCGCAGACAGGTTGTTTGAAATTTTCGGCAAACTTGCGGATAAAACCTGCGCGATGTGATTCGGTAAGGTATGGCGTGTAGCGTCGGCAAGTTTGTCCCAATATCCAAACTTGGCCTTAAACGCCTCAAACTCTTTTGAAATACTCCCAAACCGGTTTGCAGTTTTCCGGCAGTTCGGGGCACGCGCCGAGGATGCCGCCGCTGAAATCGTTTAAGCGGTGGAAGTCGCTGCCCGCGCTGGCGAGCATGCCGAAGCGTTCTGCCAGCAGCGCGTAGTTGAGGCGGTCGTTTTTGCAGCAGTTGCCGCTGTGGACTTCGATGCCCACGCCGCCGAGATTTTTAAATTCTTCAAACAGATTGCGCTTGGCGGTGGCGGACAAATCGTAGCGCATGGGGTGGGCGATGACTGCCATGCCGCCTGCGCCGTTGACGGCGGATACGCAGTCTGCCAGTGTCGCCCATTCGTGGCGGACGGCGCAGGATTTTCCGTCGCCCAAGTATTTGGTGAACGCCTGTTGCTTATTTTTGACGTGTCCCGCTTGGATGAGGAACTCGGCGATGTGGGTGCGGCTGACCATTTCTTTGTTTGCTGCCAGCGCGAGCGCGCCGTCGTATGCGCCGCCGATGCCTTTCTTTTCGAGCTTGGCGGCGATGGCTTCGAGGCGTTTCAGACGGCCTTGCCGTACTTGTGCCAACAGGTTTTGCAGGTTTTCGTCCTGCTCGTCGAAATCCAAACCGACGACGTGTATGGTGCGCCCGCGCCAAGTTACGGAGATTTCCACGCCGTTGACGAAACGCAGTCCGAGCTTGTCGGCTTCGGCGCGCGCTTCAGCGATGCCGCCGGTGTGGTCGTGGTCGGTCAACGCCAGCAGCGTGCAGCCGTTTTGATGCGCAAGGCGCACGACTTCGGCGGGGGAGAGCATACCGTCGGAAACGGTGGAATGGCAGTGCAGGTCTATCATGGGGCGTTATGTGTGTGGTGAATGAAGGGCAGGGACGATCATGTCGAAAACCGAGTCGGACAAAGGTCGTCTGAAATCCAGTAGTTCGGATTCTTGAATCCGACATTTCAAATCCCGCCGTAATGATTTGAATCAGCGGAACACTAAACGTTTTATCGGATACAAATCTCCGACATGTGGCTTTTGAAAAGTATAGTGGATTAAATTTAAATCAGGACAAGGCGACTAAGCCGCAGACAGTACAGATAGTATGGAACCGATTCACTTGGTGCTTCAGCACCTTAGAGAATCGTTCTCTTTGAGCTAAAGCGAGGCAACGCCGTACTGGTTTAAAGTTAATCCACAATAAAAGGTCGTCTGAAAACGCGGTTTCATCCAGCCGAACCGTTTTCAGACGACCTTTCCGTTGTCTTCGTCGTCCGTCCAGCCCGCTTCTTTCAATTTCCGCCGTTGCGCATCGTAGCGGGCTTTTTCCGTCCAATAAACCGTCTGGATGCAGACATCGCCGCAGTCGCTGCCGCAGCATTCCCACGATTCGGGGCGGACGGGTTCGTCTAAAAGCGGCTCGCCCAAGAGGGCTTCGGCTTTATTCTTCAGGGTCGTATCCATCGGCGATTTCCAAGCGCGCGCCGTCAAACTCGATGACTTCGCCGCCGCGTATTTTGGCGGTTTTGCGGGTTTCGGTTTCGCCGTTGCGCAACACCAGCCCTTCGGCGATAAACGCTTTCGCCTGCCCGCCGCTTTCGGCAAGTCCGGCGAGCTTCAAGAGGTCGCATAAGGCGATGTATTCGTTGTCTTCGAGATAGACGGTGGCTTCCACGAGGTTTCCTGTAATGAGTTCGGATGCGTGAAATTGTAGCATAGGTCGTCTGAAAGCCGTTTCAGACGATCTTGAATCTTCATGCGGATGTTGTTTATCAAAAAATAGCAGAAGTACGGAAATCATGAAATAGCTCAATTAACATTAGTTATTTAATTACAAATCATGTGCATCAAGGTAAAATATAATCATTATTATTCATAATAATTAACTTGATTATCAACCCGAGAACTTACGCATGAAACCTTTAAAAACCCTCGCCCTTATTGCCACCGCATTACCTTATGCTGCATTTGCTGAAGACGTGCCGCAACCTGTACTGACTTCGGAATTGCAAACCGTCAACGTAACCGGCAAAAACCGTTCTACCCGCACCGAAAACCGCGACTCTTACACCACCTCTGCCATGCGCACCACCACCGGCCTTGCCTTGTCCCCGAAAGAAACGCCGCAGTCGGTGAGCGTGATTACTAAGACTCAAATCAACGAGCAGGGGATTACCAATTTGGTTGATGCCCTGAAAACCACCACCGGCGTAAACATCATCCGTGATACCGGCATTCCGCGCTTCCAATCGCGCGGGTTCTATATCGACCAAATCGAAGAAGACGGAATTTCATCTACCGTCCCGGGCGCCATCAACAATCCGATGTATGACGCGCAAAGCATGAATGACATCGCCGTTTACGACCATATCGAAGTCGTGCGCGGGGCGACCGGGCTGACGCAGGCAAACGGCGAGCCGGGCGGTACGGTGAACGCCGTACGCAAACGCCCCACCGGCGAACGCATTATTCAGAGTGAAGCCCAAATCGACCGCTTCGGTAAAGTCCGCACCACGGGGGACTTTTCAGGTCGTCTGAACGATGAAGGCACTTTGCGCGGCCGTGCCGTCGTCGCATTAGAACGCGACAAAAATTTTAAAGACCGCGTCAAAGGCGGCAATGCCACGCTTTACGGCGTGATGGATGCATCCGTCGGCGACAACACCAAAATCACTTGGGGCGGCCTCTATCAGCGCAAACACACCAAGCCCGACGACTGGGGTGTGGCATTGAACCTGCCGCGCGATACCTATCTGGGCTACAACTGGAACAAAGGCATTTACGACAAAGCGAACGCATTCGCCGAAGTAGAACACTATTTCAACGACAACTGGCGTTATACCGGCAAGCTGGATTACAACTACAACGAAAATACCAAGAAAAACAGCGGCATTTACAATACGTCCACGTCCTACGCAGGCTACACGCCCGGCAGCACATTGGCTTCGGGCTGGTTGAGCCGCTACGACAATGACGAAAAACAACTGACTTTCAAAAACAATTTGAACGGCAAATTTGAAATTGCGGGCGTGCCGCAGGAAATCTTTACCGAATACACTTACACGCACACCAAAAACAACGGCAGCCGCCGTCAATACAACCCGGGCGTTTCCTTCGACCCGATGACCTTTACCGGCAACGAAATCGCCGAACCCGCCGACTGGTACGCTACACCTTATCAGATGTATTGGGAAACCCATTCCAAACGCACCACCCACGCGCTGCTTTTGGGCTTCCGTTTCAATATGTTGAAAGAAAAACTGCACATCATGGCAGGGACGCGCTGGAACCACATCAAATCGAAATATATAACCGACTATTTCTACACGGACGGCAAGATAGACAACGATCCCGATTCGGTTACCGACCGCAAAACCGTCCGTTTCAATCCTTATTTCGCCGTTACCTACGATTTGACGCCGAACCAAAGCCTGTATGCCAGCTACACATCCATTTTCAAACCGAACAGCAATCAGCGCAAAGACAAATCCTATCTCGACCCCGTTACCGGCGCGAACTACGAAATCGGCTGGAAGGGCGAATGGTTCGACCGCAAGCTGAATACCTCGCTTGCCCTGTTTGACATCGAACAGAAAAACCGCGCGGTGCAGGTTTGGGATACGGCAGACCAAAAATGGTATTGGGAACCCGTCGGCAAAGTCCGCAGCCGAGGCATCGAAGCCGAAATATCCGGCAATCTGAGCGAAGATTGGAAACTGTTTGCAGGTTATACGTTCAACCGGTCCAAATATCTTGAAGCGGAAAGCAAAGGCACCGTCCCCGCAGGCACCAATTTCAGCCTGCACACGCCAAAACACATGCTGCGCCTCCACACCAGCTACAACCTGCCGTTTGACGGCAAAAAATGGACCATCGGCGGCGGCGTAACCGCACAAAGCAAAACCGCCAGCCTCTACGGCGTGAAGCGCGGCGGTCATGCGGTATTCAATGCCAACATTGATTATCAGGCATCGAAAAACCTGAAACTTGCACTGATTTCGACCAACCTGTTCAACCGTTACTACTACGAGAACAACAAAGTCAGCAGCAAAGGCGCGAACAACTACTATGGCGAACCGCGTAATGTAATGTTCAACGTCAATTACAAATTCTAATCCGCCTTCCGTAGAAAGGTCGTCTGAAAACTGTTTTCAGACGACCTGCCTAGCCACACGGCAATCCGCCTTTTCACGGTTCGTAAGAAAATGAAGCTATAGTGGATTAAATTTAAATCAGGACAAGGCGACGAAGCCGCAGACAGTACAGATAGTACGGCAACCGATTCACTTGGTGCTTCAGCACCTTAGAGAATCGTTCTCTTTGAGCTAAAGCGAGGCAACGCCGTACTGGTTTAAAGTTAATCCACTATAAAACTGACTGATACGCAGATACCCCCTCTTCCGCCAAACAGAAGAAGGGGTATTTTATTGCCGGCCAGAATTTTGACTTATGGCAAGAGTATGTGAAAAAACGTGAGGTCGTCTGAAAAAACGGTTGCCATTTTTTACAGATGGTTTATAGTTCTTTATAACTAATTTTCAGCTAATTCCTTATATCTATCTTTGCAACCTTGGATAAGTAGTTGCCATTGGGTACTCCGCCCGGCGGCAACATTTTTTTATCTGCCGGGATTTGATAAAATCCGTCCGTTTTATCTGACGCAGGTCGTCTGAAAAACCTAATACTTTGAATATTTATAGTTTTTATGGTTATAAATATCAAATAAAAATAAACATTTTACGACAACAGCTTTATCTGGAATCAACCAAATGAACAATACAAACAAAGAGAAACTTTTCAAACTCAGCACCTTGGCGTTCTGTCTTGCCGCGCTGCCGCAAGCCGTTCACGCCGCTGAAGAAGTGCAGCAGGTCGAATTAAAGCAGGTCAATGTGGTCGGCAAAAACCGCAGCCTGCGTACCGAAAATCGAAATGACTATACGACTTCGGCTATGAGTTCTACCACAGGACTGGCATTGACACCGCGCGAGACGCCGCAATCCGTCAGCGTTATTACAAAAAATCAAATTAACGATCAAGGCATTACGACGCTGGCGGATGCCTTGAAAACAACGACCGGTGTAAATGTCGTCCGCCAAGGGAACCGCACCCATTTCCAAAGCCGCGGATTCTATATTGAAAAATTGGAAGAAGACGGCATGGCTACCACTATTGGTGCGCCGGGCATATTTGGCAGTCCTGCCAGAGACGGGCACAACATCACCGACCTTGCCATGTATGACCACATTGAAGTTGTGCGCGGTGCGGCCGGGCTGACCCAATCCAACAGCGCGCCCGGAGGTACGATTAATGCCGTACGCAAAAAACCGACGGTTAAAAAACAAATCAGTATGAATGGTTTAGCCGACCGTTTCGGCAAACGGCATATCGAATTGGATGCCTCGGGCACTTTAAGCTCAGAAAACCAACTCCGCGGGCGTATTGTCGGCAGTTTTGATCATGACAAAACATTTCAGGATAAAGTGAAAGGGCAAAATAGCCTTCTTTATGGCGTTTTGGAAAAAGACATCGGAGAAAACAGCAAGGTTTCTGTCGGTGCGTACCGTATCGCCCAGCGCAACACCCCCAATCTCAACGGCTTACCTTTATGGGAAGACGGAAGCAGTCTGCCGCGCGACAGCTATTTCGGTGCCGATTGGAATCATGGGCGATTCATCAAAAATGGTGTTTTTGCAGAATTTGACCACTACTTCAACGACAACTGGAAATGGAACAGCAAAATCGATTGGCGAAACAGCCACTCTGACCAAAGGTATGCTTTCTTAATGGCAGACAAAAGCGGGTTGAAAGCCAATCAATCCATCGGTATTGAAGACCAACAGGCTTTCCGCTATCAGCACGACAGCAAACATCTGCATATTCAAAACAACCTGCGCGGCAAGTTTGAAGCCTTGGGTCAAACCCACGACATCTTCCTGACTCATAATTATTCGAAAGAGCGCAATAACCTGCACCATACCCGTATGCAGGCAACCGGCAGCTACGATCCATTTTCTGCCGTTATCCCCCAGCCGGACTGGGCTGCCGAACCATACAGCATTATGGACAGCAACAACCATTTCTATACGCACGCCCTTGCAGCAGGTACCCGCATCAATCCTACGGAAAAACTGCATCTGTTGGTAGGCGGACGCTATACCCATTGGAAACGCGACTTCGATTACAACTGGTCCCGTTATGCAGGCGCTCCGGACAATGATGCAAAAACCTATTCGGTCAAAAACAGCAAATTCATTCCATACATCGGCATCACTTACGATTTCATGCCGGGGCAAAGCCTCTATGCAAGCTATACATCCATCTACAAACCGACTCTGAAAACAAATGCAGACAACAGCTATCTCGCGCCCGAAGTCGGTAAAAACTACGAATTGGGTTGGAAAGGCGAATGGATGCAGAGCAAACTCAATACGGCCGTTTCCCTGTTCCAAACCGATAACACCAACGTCGGCGTGCGTGTCAACGTTCCGGCCAGCGGCAACAGGAAACAGACTTTCTACTACGTTCCCGCAAAAGAACGCAGCCGCGGTGTAGATGCGGAAATTTCCGGAGCAATCGGCGCAAATTGGAAACTGTTTGCCGGCTATACCTACAATATCCGCAAAACAGAAAACCATCCCAATACCGAGGGCGATTTTGCCAACTGGACCCCAAAACACATTTTCCGCGCTTACAGCAGCTATACGCCGCCGTTTGCAAACGGTAAGTTAAGTATCGGTATAGGCTTGTCCAGTCAAAGCAAAACCGGCAGCAAGCTGCCCCAGGGCGGCTATACCGTTTGGAATGCCGGTTTGCAATACCGTCCGACCGACAATTTGCAACTTGGGCTGGCGGTCAACAACCTGACTGACAAACGCTACTATGAAAACAACAGCAACCGTACAAAAAACTACGGCAACTTCTACGGCGAACCGCGCAATGCCGTGTTCAGCCTGAAGTGGAAGATGTAATATAGTATAGTAGTACCGTCATTCCCGGCTTGCACGGGAATGATGGTATATGAGTTGCTATTCATATTATTTTTTAAATTCATATGATTTTTTGCGCATTATTATGGAAATGCTAAAAGACTTTTTATCTAATTTTTTAAAATCACAGGAAGAAAAAATAAAACTTCCTACATTTTTTACGTTTTTAATTGCTTTCTTAGTGTTTAAAATCTGGATTTATTGGAAACCAATTAGTATTTTTCTCCTTTCTAAGGAAGATATAGAAACTAGAATTATTAAGATAGATAATCAAATTAATTTGATTGAAAAAAATTTCAGTATTTCTTCTTGGTGGCAAAGTATTCTATTTTCTATTTTTATAACTACTATATATACGATTTTATTTCCATATATACAACTAAAAGTTAATTATATAATTTCTTCATTTAAGAAAAAGAATTTTAATATTCAAGCGGAATTTGAATCTGAATGTGGAAAAATAAAACTAAAAAGAGAAATAGAAGAACGAGAATATAGAAATTTACAGAATCAAAATACTACTGATAGAAGCTTTGCCGATCAATTACGCGATAGGGATGATGAGTTGCGTAATTTATTAGCAGAGATGGGTAGGCTTTCAAAAAACTATAATAATAGAATAGAGGAAATGAACAAATTACATAGTGATGAAATAGGAAGTATTCATTCGGATTATCAGAAAAAAATTGAAAATTTGAATAAGGAAATAGATGAACTACAAGAGAGGATTGAATATATTTCGTATCAAGCCCAACAAGTAGAAAATGATATGCGACAAGAAAGGGAAAAAGAATTTCATTTACAGCGGGAACAAGAAAACTTGGAATATAACAGGCTATTTGAGGAAAATGAAAAACTTCGCTGGGAATTGGAACAGCTTAGATCTAAGGATTCTTCATAATTCAATGGATTTTGGGTTGTCTATTATGTGTCTAACCAAAATCTTATCTTTCATACATAGATTTTCAGACGACCTCCCGTTATTCGTACCAACACACCATCCATGAACATCCTCAAAAAATTCTTCCGACTCGCCCGCCCTTTTTGGACAGGGGCGCACGGGCGCATCCAATGGCTGATGCTCGCCGTCCTCATCGGCTTCACCCTTTGTTCCATCACCATCAGCGTTTGGATCGCCGCGTGGGACAAACGTTTCTACGACGCGCTCGCTGCGTTTGACGGCGCGTCCATGCCCGCGCTCATCGTCGAATACCTCGGCTACATGGCGATGATTATCGGCTGCATCGTCTGCGGTGACTGGCTGCAAAAACACCTCATCTTCCGCTGGCGCACCCACCTGACCGAACAATTCCAGCAAAACTGGCTCGAAGGCCACAAACACTACCGCCTGCGCCTGACCGGCGAACCCGACAACCCCGACCAGCGCATCGCTGAAGACATCTATCTGCTCGCCGACAAAAGCATCGGACTGTTCCGCTCCTTCATCAATAATATTGCCAAATTCAGCGCGTTCGTCGCCGTATTGTGGACGCTCTCCGGCGTGCAAACCTTCAACATCGGCGGACGCGACATCACCATACACGGCTACCTCGTCTGGGTTGCCCTGATTTATTCCGTCATCAGCACCCTGATTGCCCACCTCGTCGGCCGCAAACTCAAAAACCTCAACATCGACCGCCAGCACCGCGAAGCCGACTACCGCGCCGCCCTCCTGCGCGTGCGCGACCACGCCGAACAAATCGCCTTTTACAACGGCGGCGAAGCCGAAACAGGTCGTCTGAAACAACGCTACCTCCGCATCCGCGACAACTGGCGCCGTCTCACCAACTGCGAATTCCGCCAAGAAACCTTCTGGGCGGCCTATGTCCGCATCAGCATCTTCATCCCCATCCTCGCCACCCTGCCCATGTACCTCGCCAAAACCATGACCTTCGGCGACATGATGCAGACCCGCACATCGTTCGCCCGCGTCCAAGACAGCTTCGGCTGGTTTACCGACTCCTACCGCCGCCTCATCGAATGGGCGGCAGTCGTAGAACGCCTCTCCGGTTTTCAGACGGCATTGGAACAAGTAGAGCAGGAAGGCAGAAGCGCCGCCCGCCCAACGTCCGCACCCACCCTGACTTTAAACAACCACCGCCAAAGCGGCATCCTCGTCCTGCAAAACCTCACCGTCCACACCCAAACCGGCGGTCCCCTGCTCACTGACATCAACCTCGAAGCCCACGCCCCCGAATGGGTATTGCTCGAAGGCAGAAGCGGCATCGGCAAATCCACCCTGCTGCGCACCCTCGCAGGCTTGTGGCCGTATTATCAAGGCAGCTTCGCCCTCGACGGCAGCCTCCTCTTCCTGCCCCAACGCCCCTACCTCCCCGCCGACACCCTGCGCCATACCGTCAGCTATCCCCACACCGCCTGCCAAGACGACCGACTTATTCAGACGACCTTGGAACAAGTCGGGCTGGGTCGTCTGAAAAATAATTTAGACGAACCATACGAATGGCACGGCATCCTCTCCGGCGGCGAACAGCAACGCCTCAGCCTCGCCCGCGCGCTGCTGCACAAACCGCAAATCCTGTTCCTCGACGAAGCCACCAACCAGCTCGACGGCGAATCCGCATTGACGCTGATGCAAACCCTCAAACGTGCCTTACCCGACACCCTCGTCATCGGCATCAGCCATCAACCCGAAATCCAAGCCTTGTTCGGACGTAAAGTTAATTTAAAACCACTCGACGAACTTGCAAACCGTTCAGATTAGTAATATAGTTCTTTTTGACTAGTTTCATAGTTCTTTAGGGTTACTTTTAAAACTCCTTGGATAGCCTCCGCCAGCTCCCGGCAGGAGGCGTTTTTTTGCCTGTCTGCGCTTAAAACAAATTAAATTTCAGGGCGTTGGATAGGTATAGTGGATTAAATTTGAATCAGGACAAGGCAACGAAGCCGCAGACAGTACAGATAGTACGGAAAGGCGAGGCAACGCCGTACTGGTTTAAAGTTAATCCACTATATAAATATTGGTATTTGAATAGGTTTAATTTTCAGACAAATCTTGTTGTATGGGCTTAATGTGTAAAACAAGAAATAGAAAAAGGTCGTCTGAAAACCTTGCGTTTGGGTTTTCAGACGACCTTTGTGTGCATGAACTTATATCAGCAAGAAGGATTAGCCGCCGAAGTATTCATGCTCTAATCTGAGAAGTGTTGAATGTTTACCAGTCCTGCGCCCGCTTCAAGTCGTTCTGCGCCAGCGTGTCGGCGTGTTCGTTGCGGCTTTTGTATTCCCTGTTTTGCAAGATGCTGTTGGCGACGTAGTTTAAGTGTATTTTGGCGGCTTCGGCGGCATCGGCAGGGCGGCGTTCGAGTATGGCTTCGTAGATGGCGCGGTGTTGCGCAATCAGCTTGGGGCGCGGGTCTTCGGTTTGGTTGGAATAGATGATGCTGCTGCGCGTCTGGCGGTAGAGCATTTTGAGCAGGCCACCGGAGAGGTGGCTGAAGAGGATGTTGTGCGCGGCGTCGGCGATGGTTTGGTGAAAGCTCACGTCGGCTTCGCTTTGATGTTCCAGATTGCCGCTTTCGCAGGCGGATTCGAATTTTTGCCGCCAAAAATCAATCCGTTTCAAATCGGCATCGGTGCGCCGTTCGGCAGCCAACGATGCCATGCAGCCTTCGATGTGGCAGCTGAAATCGAAAACGTCGGTTTCCCAGTTGGAATGTTTGCCGAGCAATTCTTGCCAGCTTTGGAGGAAATCCTGCTGCGGTTTGACGGAAACGTAATAGCCGTCGCCCTGACGCGCTTCCAAAACCTGCCGCGCAATCAGGATGTTCAGCGCAACCCTGACCGACGGGCGCGATACGCCGAATTCTTCCGCCAACGTGCGCTCGGGCGGGATTTTGCCGCCTTCTTCGTAAATGCCCGCCGCGATGCGTTCCTCCAATATCGACAATATTTGGTCGCTGATTTTTTGCGGACGAACCAGTTTTGTCATTGTAATTCCCTCTTTTCCATCATGTTTTTTCTGCGAAGAAGACCCAAATCCGATAATGTGATGCTGCAGGCCGTCCGAAAGGGCAGCCTGCATCAAAATTGGCATGACCAAATTGGCATGACCAAGGTCGCCGTATTCTAATTAACCGCCCCGTATCCCGTCAATATGGCTTGTCCTACCCGTATGTGTTTTAAAACTACATCGGGCTACATTTTTACAATTCATATAATATTTTGTTTTATTTAAAATTAAATAACAAATTTGCGCCGATGCAGCCGGGTCGTCTGAAAAAATAATTGACCGCCATATTAAAGTTTCGTAAAGTGTCCTCCGTTCTCAAAATTGGTTTTACCAATTTAGGAAAATATATTAGAAAAATATTCGGAGATTTTCCCTATGGATACTTGGATTCAAAACTATACCGCAGTGGGCGGCAGCCTGTATTTGACGGCAGCCGTCGCCCTCCTGCCCATTATCTTTTTCTTCGTCGCACTGACCATCCTGAAGCTCAAGGGGTATCAGGCGGGGCTTTATACGCTGCTGATTGCGCTTGGCGTTGCCATATTAGGCTTCGGAATGCCTGCGGGCATGGCAGTTTCTTCCGCGCTGTACGGCTTTGCTTACGGTTTGTGGCCGATTGCATGGATTATCGTTACTGCCGTGTTCCTGTATAAAATTACCGTAAAAACAGGGCAGTTCGACATCATCCGCGCTTCCGTGATTTCGATTACCGAAGACCAACGCCTGCAAATGTTGCTGGTTGGCTTCTCCTTCGGCGCATTCCTCGAAGGCGCGGCAGGCTTCGGCGCGCCGGTGGCGATTACCGCCTCGTTGTTGGTGGGTTTGGGCTTTAATCCGCTCTACGCCGCCGGTTTGTGTTTGATTGCCAATACCGCGCCCGTGGCTTTCGGCGCGATGGGCATTCCAATCCTGGTTGCCGGTCAAGTGTCCAACCTCGACCCTTACCATATCGGTCAGGTTGCCGGCCGCCAACTGCCGATCCTGTCGATTATCGTTCCTTTCTGGTTGGTCGCCATGATGGACGGTATGCGCGGCATACGCCAAACTTGGCCTGCCGTATTGGTGGCGGGCGTATCTTTCGCCACTACCCAGTTCATTACCGCCAACTTCATCGGTCCGGAATTGCCCGACGTGACCTCCGCATTGGTCAGCCTGGTCTGCCTGTCTGCCTTCCTGAAAAAATGGCAGCCTAAAGAAATCTTCACCTTCAACGGCATGAAAAAACCGGCCGAGCGCAAAGCGGGCGAATATACTGCCGGACAAATCATCAAAGCCTGGTCGCCTTTCGCCATCCTGACCGTTTTCGTCAGCGTATGGACGATTAAGGGCGTTAAAGAGGCTTTGGGCGTTGCCACCATCAAATTCGACTGGCCGATGCTGCATAACTTGGTACAAAAAGCCGCGCCCATCGTCAGCGAACCGACACCATACGCCGCTGTGTTCAAAATCGACCTCCTCGGCGCAGTCGGCACGGCAATCCTGTTTGCTTCCATCGTTTCCGCCGTTTTGCTGAAAATGAAACCTTCCGAAGCCGTCAGCACTTTCTTTGAAACGCTCAAAGAACTGCGCCTGTCCATCCTGTCTATCGGCTTGGTACTCGGCTTCGCATTCGTGGCAAACTATTCAGGCCTGTCGTCCACATTGGCACTTGTCCTCGCCGCTACCGGTACCGTGTTCCCGTTCTTCTCGCCGTTCCTCGGCTGGCTGGGCGTATTCCTGACCGGTTCGGACACTTCCGCCAACGCGCTCTTCGGCTCGCTGCAAGCCAGCACCGCGCATCAAATCAACGTTGTGCCCGAGCTGACCGTCGCTGCCAACACCACCGGCGGCGTGACCGGCAAAATGATTTCGCCGCAATCCATCGCCATCGCCTGCGCAGCAGTCGGTCTGGAAGGCAAAGAATCCAACCTGTTCCGCTTCACCGTGAAACACAGCTTGATTTTCTGTACCTTCGTCGGCCTGCTGACCCTGCTGCAAGCTTATGTCTTGCCGTGGACGCTGGTTTTCTTCAACAAATAAGCCAATCGGCTTGAAATATAGTGGATTAAAATAAAAATGAGACAAGGCGG
>NZ_KV814907.1:85382-124540 GCF_001814135.1 Neisseria sp. HMSC067H09
CGCCGTATCATTGCAATTTTAATCCACTATAAAAAGGTCGTCTGAAATCCAATTTGGGTTTCAGACGACCTTTTTTCGTTGTGGGCTGCAAATACGAATATGCAGAAGGTTTTTATTTATTTGAATCTGTGATATAGCTAAATTACTTTATTTTCGATACGCAACTTACTGACTGCCGTCATTCCCGCGTAGGCGGGAATCCATTTTTGAAATTCAGAAACTGTTTTTCAAATCGAGGTTTCTTTAGATTGTACGATGGATTACCGCCTGAGCGGGAATGACGGAATTTGATGACCTACTGTATTTAAAGTTAAGTATGTTTGCAATAGTCTCGGGTTTCAGACGACCTTAATCCACTATACGATAAAAATTTGATAGAAGGCTTGAATTAAGGTCGTCTGAAACGTTATGCTTACCGTCTGTATTCCCATTTTTACCCGAAAGCAAAACCATGAGCAAAACCGTCCGTTATCTGAAAGATTACCAAACGCCTGCCTACCGCATCCTCGAAACCGACCTGCATTTTGACATTGCCGAACCGCAAACCGTCGTGAAATCCCGTTTGACGGTCGAGCCGCAGGGGGTGGGGGAGCCGCTGGTGTTGGACGGTTCGGCGAAACTCTTGTCCGTCAAAATCAACGGCGCGGCGGCGGATTATGTGTTGGAAGGCGAGACGCTGACGATTGCAGACGTGCCGTCCGAGCGCTTCACCGTTGAAGTGGAAACCGAAATCCTGCCGGCGGAAAACAAATCGCTGATGGGGCTATATGCTTCCGGCGGCAATCTGTTCACCCAATGCGAGCCGGAAGGCTTCCGCAAAATCACGTTCTACATCGACCGTCCGGATGTGATGTCCAAGTTCACGACCACCATCGTTGCGGACAAAAAACGCTATCCCGTTTTGCTCTCCAACGGCAACAAAATCGACGGCGGCGAGTTTTCAGACGACCGCCATTGGGTGAAATGGGAAGACCCGTTTGCCAAGCCGAGCTATCTGTTTGCTTTGGTCGCGGGCGATTTGGCGGTCACGGAAGACCGTTTCACCACCATGAGCGGCAGAAACGTCAAAATCGAGTTTTACACCACCGAAGCGGACAAGCCCAAGGTTGGCTTTGCCGTGGAATCGTTGAAAAACGCGATGAAATGGGACGAAACGCGTTTCGGTTTGGAATACGACTTGGATATTTTCATGGTCGTCGCCGTGGGCGATTTCAATATGGGCGCGATGGAAAACAAGGGTTTGAACATCTTTAATACCAAGTTCGTCCTCGCCGACAGCCGCACCGCCACCGATACCGATTTCGAAGGCATCGAATCCGTGGTCGGACACGAGTATTTCCACAACTGGACGGGCAACCGCGTGACCTGCCGCGACTGGTTCCAGCTTTCGCTGAAGGAAGGGCTGACCGTGTTCCGCGACCAAGAATTTTCCGGCGACCGCGCCAGCCGCGCCGTGCGCCGCATCGAAAACATCCGCCTGCTGCGCCAGCACCAGTTCCCCGAAGACGCAGGCCCGACCGCCCATCCGGTGCGCCCCGCCAGCTATGAGGAGATGAACAATTTCTACACCATGACCGTTTATGAAAAAGGCGCGGAAGTGGTGCGGATGTATCACACCCTGCTCGGCGAAGAGGGCTTCCAGAAAGGCATGAAGCTCTATTTCCAACGCCACGACGGGCAGGCCGTGACCTGCGACGATTTCCGCGCGGCGATGGCGGACGCGAACGGCATCAATCTCGACCAGTTCGCCTTGTGGTACAGCCAGGCGGGCACGCCCGTTTTGGAAGCGGAAGGTCGTCTGAAAAACAATATTTTCGAGTTGACCGTCAAACAAACCGTGCCGCCCACGCCCGATATGGCGGACAAGCAGCCGATGATGATTCCGGTCAAAATCGGACTGCTGAACCGCAACGGCGAAGCGGTGGCATTCGATTATCAGGGCAAACGCGCGGCCGAAGCCGTGTTGCTGCTGACCGAAGCCGAACAGACCTTCCCGCTCGAAGGTGTAACCGAAGCCGTCGTTCCCTCGCTGCTGCGCGGGTTCAGCGCGCCGGTGCATCTGAACTATCCGTACAGCGACGACGACCTGCTGCTCCTGCTTGCCCATGACAGCGACGCCTTCACGCGCTGGGAAGCCGCCCAAACGCTCTACCGTCGCGCCGTCGCCGCCAACCTTGCCGCGCTTTCAGACGGCGTCGAGTTGCCGAAACACGAAAAACTGCTTGCTGCCGTCGAAAAAGTCATTTCAGACGACCTCTTGGATAACGCCTTCAAAGCCCTGCTTTTGGGCGTGCCGTCAGAAGCCGAACTGTGGGACGGCGCGGAAAACATTGACCCGCTGCGCTACCATCAGGCGCGCGAAGCCTTGTTGGATACGCTTGCCGTTCGCTTTTTGCCGAAATGGCACGAATTGAACCGTCAGGCGGCGAAGCAGGAAAACCAAAGCTATGAATACAGTCCCGAAGCCGCCGGCTGGCGCACGCTGCGCAACGTCTGCCGCGCCTTCGTCCTGCGCGCCGACCCCGCGCACATCGAAACCGTTGCCGAAAAATACGGCGAAATGGCGCAAAACATGACCCACGAATGGGGCATCCTGTCCGCCGTCAACGGCAACGAAAGCGATACGCGCAACCGCCTGCTGGCGCAGTTTGCCGACAAGTTTTCAGACGACGCGCTGGTGATGGACAAATATTTCGCCCTCGTCGGCTTAAGCCGCCGCAGCGATACCCTGCAACAGGTTCAAACCGCCTTGCAGCATCCGAAATTCAGTCTCGAAAACCCCAACAAAGCCCGTTCGCTCATCGGCAGCTTCAGCCGCAACGTCCCGCATTTTCACGCACAAGACGGCAGCGGCTACCGCTTCATCGCCGACAAAGTCATCGAAATCGACCGCTTCAACCCGCAGGTCGCCGCCCGCTTAGTGCAGGCGTTCAACCTCTGCAACAAGCTCGAGCCGCACCGCAAAAACTTGGTGAAACAAGAATTGCAGCATATTCGGGCGCAGGATGGATTATCGAAAGATGTGGGCGAAATTGTCGGCAAGATTTTGGATTAAGGTCGTCTGAAACGGTAATGTAAGTTATTGTAATGCGATAAAAAAGGTCGTCTGAAACTGTCATTTCAGATGACCTTTTTGAAGACTCTGCCTATTCCCGTACCAAATGCGAAAGCGGCAGGGAGGTGGTGGTTTTGATTTCTTTCAATACGAAGCTTGATTGAGCGTCCTGTACGCCGTGGTGGGAAAGGAGTGTATCCAAGACGAAATGGGAAAAAGCATTCATATCGGTGAAAAATGCGTGGAGCAGGTAGTCGGTTTCACCGGTAAGGGCGAAGCAGCTCAATACTTCCGGCCATCCTTGTACCGATTGCGCGAAATCTTCGCGTGCGTCTTTTGCTTTGCTGATGGAAACGCGGATAAACGCTTGCAAGCCCAAATCGACGGCTGCGGGAGAGAGTAGGGCGGCATAGCGGCGGATGATGCCTGCGTCTTCCAGTTGTTTGAGGCGGCGTAAGCAGGGCGAGGGGGAGAGGGAGATGCGTTCCGCCAGCTCAACATTGGTCAAACGTCCGTTTTCCTGTAAAACCTGTAAAATTTTCAAATCGGTTTTATCCAAAGTAATCTGCTGGGTCATTTGCGTTCTTTCTCCGAACCCTTTTGCCGGGTCAGTTGGTTAAGTTGGTGGCATTATATCCTAAATAAGTTGTTTTTAACATATTATCCTCTAATGACGGGTGGTTTGTCGGTATAATCTGTGTTAAATGGTTTGTGATTTTTGGGGGTTCACAACGGCTTTATTTCAAAGAGACGGCTTGCCCAAACTGTCTTTTCAAGCCATAATCGCGCCATGTGCAGGAGAGAGCTACATCAGGTTACGCGTAGCCGCCGAAGGCGCAGATGCCCTTAAATCGCTCAGGCAACAGGGACTGCACATTGAAATAAAACATCTGGAGAGCGGTGCGCTCGCACCCACCGAAGGGGAGAAGGCCGTCTGAACCACCATTCAGACAACCGCGCAAAGCAGTGAGCAGACTGGTTTGCCATCAAGCGGGTATGCCGAAAATCTCAGGTTCAAGGACAGATAGGGTCTTCCGCGCTTATGTGCGGACGGCATCTGAACAATAAATCCGGAGAAGCTGAGAATGACTGCCCTGAAAACCACCCCGTTTCACCAAGCCCATCAAGATGCAGGCGCGAAGCTGGTCGATTTTGCCGGCTGGGAGCTGCCCATCCATTATGGTTCGCAAATCGCCGAACACGAAGCCGTGCGCACCGACGCCGGTATGTTCGACGTATCCCACATGCTCGTTACCGATGTCGCCGGAGCGAACGCCAAAGCCTTTTTCCGCAAACTGATTGCCAACGACGTTGCCAAACTCGCCTTCGTCGGCAAAGCCCTTTATTCCGCGCTGCTCAACGACAACGGCGGCGTGATTGACGACTTGATCGTTTACCGCACCAACGAAGCCGAAACCCAATACCGCATCGTATCCAACGGCGCGACCCGCGAGAAAGACACCGCCCAGTTCCACAAAGTCGGACAAGAATTCGGCGTCGCCTTCAACCCTCGTTACGACCTCGGTATGCTTGCCGTGCAAGGTCCTAAAGCCATCGAAAAACTCCTGACCGTCAAACCCGAATGGGCGGATGTCATCCACAACCTGAAACCATTCCAAGGCGCGGATTTGGGCAACGACTGGTTCGTCGCCCGCACCGGCTACACCGGCGAAGACGGCGTCGAAGTCATCCTGCCCAGCACTGAAGCCGTCGCATTTTTCAAAGCCCTGCAACAAGCCGGCGTACAGCCCTGCGGCCTCGGCGCGCGCGATACCCTGCGCATGGAAGCCGGTATGAACCTCTACGGCAACGATATGGACGACGACACCAGCCCGCTCGAAGCAGGCATGGGTTGGACCGTTGATTTGAAAGACGAAAGCCGCGATTTTGTCGGTAAAGCCGCCTTGTTGGCATTGAAAGAAAAAGGCGTTGCCGTCAAACAAGTCGGTTTGCTGCTCGACAAAGGCGGCATCCTGCGCGCGCATATGGAGGTGTTGACCGACAAAGACAAAGGCGAAACCACCAGCGGCGTATTCTCGCCCAGCCTGAAGCAATCCATCGCCATCGCCCGCGTACCGAAAGATTTTGACGGCGATACCGCCAAAGTGCTGATGCGCGGCAAGGAAGTGGACGTGCGCGTATTGAAGCTGCCGTTTGTACGCAACGGACAGAAACAGTTTGATTGATGCGGTTTCAGACGACCTTTTTCAAAGTAAAGGTCGTCTGAAAACAAACGTAGAACAGCCTGTCGATCCTATCCGAAGGCTTCACCCTTTAAGCCAAAAAACCAATGGAGAATCAAACCATGAGCAACAACATCCCAGCCGAACTGAAATACGTTGCCAGCCACGAATGGCTGCGCCTTGAAGAAGACGGTACGATTACCGTCGGCATTACCCACCACGCGCAAGAGCTGTTGGGCGACATCGTGTTCGTCGAGCTGCCTGAAGTCGGCGCGAACCTTGCCGCTGAAGAACAAGCCGGTGTGGTTGAGTCTGTGAAAGCCGCGTCTGACGTGTACGCGCCGATTGCAGGCGAAGTCGTTGCCGTCAACGAAGATTTGCCCAGCGCGCCGGAAACCGCCAACAGCGACCCATACGGCGCAGGCTGGTTCTTCAAAATCAAACCTGCCAACCCTGCCGACTACGACGGCCTGCTGACCGCCGAACAATACGCGGGTGAAGTGGATTGATTTTAAAATGGCGCGGCAGGCATATTGCCGCGTTTTGATTTTGAAAGGTCGTCTGAAACCCCGTTTTAGGTTTTCAGACGACCTTTGTTTCGCTTGACCGATAAAACATGAATTACTGCGAATTTGTTGCCGCCCTCCCAAACGATACGGACAATCCGAACAAACATTACCACGATAAGCAATACGGTTTTCCGATTTCAGACGACAATGAGTTGTTCGGACGGCTGGTGTTGGAAATCAATCAGGCGGGTTTGAGCTGGACATTGATGCTGAAGAAGCAGCAGGCGTTTCGGGCTGCATTTAAAAATTTCGACATTGACACTGTCGCCGCGTTTGACGAAGCCGACATCGAACGCCTGCTTGCCGACGCAGGCATCGTCCGCAACCGTTTGAAAATCAATGCTGCGATTTATAACGCACGGCAAATCAAACAAATACAGCAAGAATACGGCTCGTTCAAACACTGGCTCGATGCGCACTATCCGCTCGATAAAGCCGGGTGGGTAAAGCTCTTTAAGAAACATTTCAAATTTGTCGGCGGCGAAATCGTCGGCGAATTTTTAATGAGTACCGGCTACTTGTCCGGCGCGCATATTGAAAGCTGTCCGGTTTATCAAGAAGTTTTAGAATGCCGCCCGAAATGGGCAGAGGTCGTCTGAAAACGGGTTTGGGCAAAATCTGTTTCCAGACGGTCTTTAAAGAAGAAATGTGATACAAATCTTGTATGGCGGGGCATAAGTGTTTAAAGTAAATGTCATTTGCACAGTTTACGAAGAAAAATTATGGAACATTCACCAGAAGAAGATTTCAATCCTTATCGGGCTTATAGGCGCGCCAATTTGATATGGGGATTGCCGATGTTTATCATTGATTTGTTGCTGATTTTGTTTCTTTGCCCTGTTCTAGGAGTAGATATTTCCGTCTTGCTGGGGGGTGTATTTTACTTTTTGAAATTTGCTTTTCCATTTTCTCTATTGATTGTGGGGCTAATCTTGCTGGCCTATTGTATTCCCGGTTATTTTGTCGGTTATACCGCTGAGAAGATGAATTTGAAATGCAATAGGAAAGATAAGATGAAGGCGACGGGTTTGACGGCACTTTATTATTGGATTTTTTCTTCCTTTCTTCTTCAGATGATAGGCTTGAATTGGAAAAACGTTCCCCTTTCAGCATTCGGGCTGTTCAGCCTGTGTGTTGCTGCAGCCGGGGCATTATCTTCCACCGGTCCGTCCAACATGCTGCCTAAAATGGAAAAAACGAGCTTGTAAAATGCTGATGAAATGGTTGAATATTTCAGGTATTTGGTTGATGGCCATTCCTGAATTCGGCGTGATTCTTTATGCTGTCGGTCATATTAATGCCTTCCCGAGCCGCAACAGCGGAAGTTGCAGAGTCGGTTGACTCGGGGATTTGTTTGTTTTTTTGAGATTGTATTTTTTGGAAATATTTTAATCAGCTTAATTTGGACGGTAATTTTCCTGAGAAAGGATGATGAACGCCGTAAAAACACCTTTTAAATAATTTCAGATGACCTCCCGAATCCAAACGTCGTCTGAAACATCAAAACACCTGCCCAACGGCAGATTCCTACAACAAAAAAGGAGTAGAAATGAAACTATCCGAACTGTTCAACCCCAACGAATTTGCCGCGCGTCATTTGAGTTTCGGCGACGAGGCTGCGCTTTTGGAAGCGCTCGGCGAGAAGAGCATGGACGATTTTGTCGGCAACACCGTGCCGCAAAGCATCCGTATGCCGTCCGAACTCGACCTGCCCGAAGCCCTGACTGAGGCGGACGCTTTGGCGAAGCTGAAAGCCATTGCGGCGAAAAACGTGATCAACAAATCCTATATCGGCTTGGGCTATTATCCGACCCGCGTGCCGAACGTGATTTTGCGCAACGTATTGGAAAATCCGGGCTGGTACACCGCCTACACGCCGTATCAGGCGGAAATCGCGCAGGGGCGTTTGGAAGCGCTGTTGAACTTCCAGCAGGTGTGTATCGATTTGACCGGTTTCCCTGTGGCGGGCGCGTCTTTGTTGGACGAAGCGACCGCCGCTGCCGAAGCGATGGCGATGGCGCACCGCGTGGGCAAGGTGAAATCCGAGCGCTTCTTTGTGGACGAGCGCGTTTATCCGCAGACTTTGGACGTGATGAAAACCCGCGCCAAATATTTCGGCTTCGAGCTGGTGGTCGGCGATTTTGCCAAAGCGGATGACGGCGAATACTTCGGCGCGCTGTTCCAATACGTCGGTAAAGACGGCGACGTACAAGACTTGCAAAGCATCATAGGTCGTCTGAAAACCAAAGGCACGATTGTCGCCGTTGCCGCCGATATCATGAGCTTGGTCTTGCTGAAATCGCCTGCCGAATTGGGTGCGGACATCGCGCTGGGCAACACGCAACGCTTCGGCGTACCGATGGGGTTCGGCGGGCCGCACGCTGCTTATTTCGCGTTTAAAGACGAGTTCAAACGCTCCGCCCCGGGCCGCATCATCGGCGTATCCAAAGACGCATCGGGCAAACCCGCGCTGCGCATGGCGCTATCGACCCGCGAGCAACATATCCGCCGCGAAAAAGCCACGTCCAACATCTGCACCGCGCAGGCGTTGCTGGCGAACTTGGCGGGCATGTACGCCGTTTATCACGGCCCCGAAGGTGTGAAACGCATCGCCAACCGCATTCACGCGCTGGCTTCCGTCTTTGCTGAAGCGCTGGTTTCAGACGGCCTGAAAGTGGTTCACGAAGTCTTCTTCGATACCGTTACCGTTGATTTCGGCAGCAAAGAAAAAGCGGACAAAGCGTTCCAAACCGCTTTGGAACTGGGCTACAACCTGCGCCGCGTCAGCGACACCCGAATCGCCGCCGCCTTCCACGAAACATCCGTGCGCGAAGACCTTGCCGTGTTGTACTACGCCTTCACCGGCAACAACACCTTTACGCTTTCAGACGACGTCAAAGGTCGTCTGAAAACTGAATTCCTGCGCCAAGACAATATCTTGCAACATCCCGTGTTCAACCGTTACCACACCGAACACGAAATGCTGCGCTACCTGAAAAAGCTCGAAGACCGCGATTTGGCGATGAACCGCAGCATGATTTCGCTGGGAAGCTGCACCATGAAGCTCAACGCCACCGCTGAAATGCTGCCGATTACTTGGGCGGAGTTCTCCGACATCCACCCCTACGCCCCCGAAACCCAAACCGCAGGCTACCGCGAACTCCTGACCGACATGGAGAACAGCCTGAAAGCCATCACCGGCTTTGACGCGATTTCCTTCCAGCCCAACTCCGGCGCGCAGGGCGAATACAGCGGTATGCTCGCCATCCGCCGCTATCAGGAAGCCCAAGGCGAAGCGCACCGCAACATCTGCCTGATTCCCAAATCCGCCCACGGCACCAACCCCGCCACCGCCGCCATGCTCGGTTTGAAAGTCGTCGTCGTCGATACCGACGAACACGGCAACGTCAACATCGACGATTTGAAAGCCAAAGCCGAACAACACCGCGACGCCTTGTCCGCCATCATGATTACCTACCCGTCCACCCACGGCGTGTACGAAGAAGGCATCCGCGACATCTGCCGCATCATCCATGAAAACGGCGGACAGGTTTACATGGACGGCGCCAACCTCAACGCCCAAATCGGCATCATGCAGCCCGCCGAAGTCGGCGCGGACGTATTGCACATGAACCTGCACAAAACCTTCTGCATCCCCCACGGCGGCGGCGGCCCAGGCATGGGTCCCATCGGCCTGAAAGCCCACCTCGCTCCGTTTGCACCGGGACACGCCTTGACCGACACCCACAGCGCCAGTGCCGACCAAACCGCCGTTGCCGCCGCAGCGTTCGGTTCCGCGTCCATCCTGCCGATTACCTGGATGTACCTGACCATGATGGGCAAACAAGGCATGGAGCAGGCAACGCGCTGGGCATTGCTCAACGCCAACTACGTCGCCAAACGCCTGAGTGAAGACTATCCCGTCCTCTACACAGGCAAAAACGGCCGTGTCGCGCATGAATGCATCGTCGATTTGCGCCCGCTCAAAGCCGAAAGCGGCATCACCGAAACCGACATCGCCAAACGCCTGATGGACTACGGTTTCCACGCCCCGACCGTCTCCTTCCCCGTTGCCGGCACGCTGATGATCGAGCCGACCGAAAGCGAGAGCAAAGCCGAACTCGACCGCTTCATCGCCGCCCTGAAACAAATCAAACAGGAAGTGCTGAAAGTCGAACGCGGCGAATGGCCGAAAGACGACAACCCGCTGGTCAACGCCCCGCACACCGCCGCCGACGTAACCGGCGAATGGGCGCACCCGTATTCCCGTGAAGAAGCCGTCTTCCCGCTGCCTTTCGTGCGCGAAAACAAATTCTGGCCGAGCGTCAACCGCGTGGACGACGTGTACGGCGACCGGAATCTGGTCTGCACCTGCCCGCTGACGGAAGCGTATGAAGATTAAGGTTTGATATGAAGAAAGGTCGTCTGAAAATTTCAGACGACCTTTGTTTTAAAAAACGTTCATTCAGAAGGTAGCGTGGTTACGCCTTATCTGTTTGTCAGTTTTATTTTTTCTTGCCAAAAATCAGGGACAACACTGACAAAATCAGGAAACCGACAAACAGGATTTTAGCGATACCTGCCGCGCTGCCTGCAATACCGCCGAAGCCCAGTACGGCTGCAATAATGGC
Organism: Neisseria sp. HMSC067H09; assembly: GCF_001814135.1. NCBI lineage: Bacteria > Pseudomonadati > Pseudomonadota > Betaproteobacteria > Neisseriales > Neisseriaceae > Neisseria > Neisseria sp. HMSC067H09. The sequence continues at coordinate 95,821 of NZ_KV814907.1, forward strand.
GATAACAAAGAAAACAACTGCATAATGAAGCATGGTTTTTTCCTTTCTGTTTGGTGTGCAAACGGTTTGATGTGCAAACGGTCGAGGGAGAGCCTTCCGTTTGTTGTGAGATGTAACAGTTTTATATTGAATCAACTATCTTATTGATTAATTTTATACTCACGGATGTAACCGCTTGTAGTACACCTTATCTGATAACTTCCTACTTAGCAAACCGCAGCAATATCGATTTTCAACCAATCACCCCATTCATGAAGCAACTAACCAAAGAATTAATGGCTTATATACAGACGTTAAGTTTTGAAAACATTTATATTTTATCGATTAAAGATTGCAGAGGAAATTTTCTTGTTAAATCAATATGAAAAAATAAGGATATATTAATATTGAAGGAATGTTTTGAAACCGTTTATTTGGATATTTTAGAAGAAGCGGAGCAGGAAAGGCAAAAGGTCGTCTGAAAATTTTCAGACGACCTCATGATTATTTGATGACCCGAGCCAGCAAGGCTTTTTCTTTGCCCTGCATATTCGGGATTTTGACTTGGATGCCGTTGCCCGGGGCGACTTCGACGGCTGCGCCTTTGCGGGTCATTTGTTCCAGCGTAACGGTTTGGTTGCCTTCGGGATGGATGATTTCCAAAGTGTCGCCGACGGCGAAGCGGTTTTTGACTTCCACCGTTGCCCAGCCTTCGGCGTCGATTTCGGTAACGTGGCCGACGTATTGGCTTTGTTTGGCGGTGGAATGGCCGCTGAGGTAGTTTTGATAGTCTTGGGTTTGGTGGCGTTCGAGGAAGCCGCTGGTGTAGCCGCGGTTGGCGAGGCCTTCGAGTTCGCTCAATAAGCCGTAGTCAAACGGGCTGCCTGCAACGGCATCGTCAATCGCTTTGCGGTAGGACTGGGCGACGCGGGCGACGTAGTAGAGCGACTTGGTGCGGCCTTCGACTTTGAGGCTGTCCACGCCGATTTTGGCGAGTTTCTCGACGACTTCGATACCGCGCAGGTCTTTGGAATTCATGATGTAGGTGCCGTGTTCGTCTTCCATAATCGGCATCATCTCGCCGGGGCGGTTGGACTCTTCAATCAGGAAGACTTTGTCGGCGTAGGGGTGGCGTTTCTGACCGTTGATGCCTTCGAAGTTCTGGTTGGCTTCTTCTTGGGCTTTTTCAAAGTTGAAGCCTTGCAGAAGCTGGGCATCGCCCGCATCGCTTTCAGTGGCGTTGTGGACTTTGTAGTCCCAGCGGCAGGAGTTGGTGCAGGTGCCTTGGTTGGGGTCGCGGTGGTTGAAATAGCCTGACAATAGGCAACGGCCTGAGTAGGCGATGCACAATGCGCCGTGGATGAAGACTTCGAGTTCGATGTCGGGGCATTCTTGGCGGATTTCGGCGATTTCTTCCATGCTCAATTCGCGCGACAGGATGATGCGTTCGACGCCGATGTTCTGCCAGAATTTCACGCCCCAGTAGTTGGTGGTGTTCGCCTGTACGGACAGGTGGATCGGCATCTCCGGCCATTTTTCGCGCACGGTCATAATCAAACCCGGATCCGCCATGATCAGCGCGTCGGGTTTCATGGCAATCAGCGGCTCCATGTCGGCGACGAAGGTTTTGAGCTTGGAATTGTGCGGCAGGGTGTTGACGGTCAAAAAGAATTTTTTGTTGCGCTCGTGCGCTTCTTTAATGCCTTGCTCAAGGACGTCGAGTTTGGCAAATTCGTTGTTGCGGGCGCGCAGGGAGTAACGCGGGCTGCCGGCATAAACGGCGTCTGCGCCGTAGTCGTAGGCGGCGCGCATACGTTCGAGGCCGCCGGCGGGAAGGAGGAGTTCGGGTGCTTTCATGTTTGAGCTTTATAAAAGGTTTCAGACGACCTTTTGAATCACGGGGAAAGGTCGTCTGAAAAGGTGTTTTAAGGATGGGCGGATTATCCGCTTTTTTGTCGGGACGGTCAATTTTACGGCGACATATCGGGATTGTTTTGCGTTGTTTTTTCAGAGGAAAACAGGTTTCTGAGTGGCAATGGGCGGATAGGCGCGACGGGTGGGGAAATGTAAAAAAACGGACGGCAACCCGATTAATTTAACAAAAAGGCATTCAAAGAATGTATTTTCTTGTAAAATATCGAGTTTCATTTTTCCAATGTTCGGGAATCGGGCGGCTGCCGCAAACCGTTTCCCGGAGTTTTAGACAGGCGGACGAGTATGGATTTTCGGTTTGACATTATTTACGAATACCGCTGGATGTTTTTCTACGGCGCGCTGACGACGCTGGGCTTGACCGTAGTGGCGACGGCGGGCGGCTCCGTATTGGGTCTGCTGCTCGCGTTGGCGCGCTTGATCCATCTGGAAAAGGCGGGTGCGCCCATGCGCGCGCTGGCTTGGGTTTTGCGTAAGGTTTCGCTGCTGTATGTAACGCTGTTCCGTGGTACGCCGCTGTTTGTGCAGATTGTGATTTGGTCTTACGTCTGGTTCCCGTTTTTCGTCCATCCTACCGACGGTTTGCTGATTAACGGCGACGAGGCGGTGGAAATCCGACGTTCTTACGGCGCGCTGATTGCCGGTTCGCTTGCCTTGATTGCCAACTCCGGCGCATATATCTGCGAGATTTTCCGCGCGGGCATCCAGTCCATCGACCGCGGTCAGATGGAAGCAGCGCGTTCGCTGGGGCTGACTTATCCGCAGGCGATGCGCTATGTGATTCTTCCGCAGGCTTTGCGCCGTATGCTGCCGCCGCTTGCCAGCGAATTTATTACGCTTTTGAAAGACAGCTCGCTGTTGTCCGTTATCGCCGTGGCGGAGCTGGCTTATGTACAAAGTACGATTAGCGGCCGCTATTCCGTTTATGAAGAACCGCTCTATACCGTCGCGCTGATTTATCTCTTGATGACGACTTTCTTGGGCTGGGTGTTCCTGCGCTTGGAAAACCGCTACAACCCGCAGCATCGTTGATTTCCGAATAAGCCGATTGTTTTCGGCTGGGGCAATGTCAAAAGGTCGTCTGAAAACCAATTTGGGTTTTCAGACGACCTTTTAGTTTTTGGGGCTTACAGACCGAATAGGGCGATTTCGCCTTTGCCTTGTTGGAAATCTCATTCAACTTGAACAACTGACGCAAACCGGAATGCTGCCTTCGGGCGGCGGTTCGGCAAGATCGGCGAACTCTGCCTGTTCGTCAAAGGGACGGGCGAGGCAGCGGCGCAGGCGTTCGATTTCGCGGTAGTCGCCGTTTCGGGCTTGGGCGATGGCTTGTTCGGCAAGGTAGTTGCGCAGGATGTAGAGCGGGTTGGTCAGGTTCATGCGTATTGCGCGTTCGGCAGGATTGCTGTTTTCGGCACGCAGGCGTTGGCGGTAGCGTCCGAGCCAGCGGATGAAGGCGGGCGGGACGCCGTTTTTGAAGGTTTGTTCGAGTTTGGGCGGGAGGGGTTCGCCGTGTATATTGCTGACTTCGGACAGGTTTCTGAAAAACAGGGTGAAGTCGGTTTTTTGATCTTGCAGGGCAGTGAAGAGGTCGGCGATAAGGCTTTCGTCGTCTCTCTTGTCTGCTTGCTGCAAACCGAGTTTGCGGCGCATTTTCTCTAAATAGGTCGTCTGAAAAACTTCTGTCCAGCCGTCGATGAGTTGTTCGAGGGTGTCGTGTGGGACGAGGGCGTCGAAGCAGGAGGCGAGGGCGGAGAAATTCCAATGGGCGACGAAGGGCTGGGCATTGTAGGCGTAGCGGCCTTGGGTGTCGGAGTGGTTGCAGACGTGGCGGCGGTCGTAGTCGTCGAGGAAACCGAAGGGGCCGTAGTCTATGGTCAGCCCCAGTGCAGACATGTTGTCGGTATTCATCACGCCGTGGCAGAAGCCGACGCTTTGCCATGCGGCAACGGTATCGGCGGTACGGTTGCGGATTTGTTCCAACAGGGCGGCGTAGGGATTGTCGGCATCTCGGCAGCCGGGGTAGTAATGCCGGATGAGGTAGTCGGCAAGTTGTTGGATTTCGGCTTCGCGGCCGGTGTAATAGAAGTATTCGAAATGGCCGAAACGCAGAAAACTCGGGGCGATGCGGGTCAAGACGGCGGCGGTTTCGACGGTTTCCCGATAAACGGGGTCGTCGCTGCCGCACAGGGCGAGAGCGCGGGTTGTGGGGATGCCGAGACCGTGCATGGCTTCGGAACAGAGGTATTCGCGTATGGAGGAGCGCAAGACGGCGCGCCCGTCGGCAAAGCGGGAATAGGGCGTTTTACCTGCGCCCTTGAGCTGCCACTCTTGGCGTTGTCCTGCTGCATCGACGGAGTCGCCAATCAAGATTGCTCGCCCGTCGCCAAGGCGCGGGGTATAAACGCCGAACTGATGGCCGCTGTAAACACCGGCAATGGGCGCGGGCGCGTATTGCGGCGCGTTACCGCTGAGGTAGGCAAGGTTGGCAGTCGTCTGAAAATCTGTATCCAAATTCAACTCTGCCGCCAAATCGGTGTTGAAGGCGACCCAATAGGGCGCGGTCAGCGGCTCAGGGGAAACGCGGGAATAGAAAAACGGTGGGAGTTCGACGAACTGTTGGGTAAGCAGGGGGAGTGTGTGCATGGGATTCCTGACGGGCGCGGGCGGGTTTGTATAACGCGCGGGTATGTTTATTGTGTTTTAGAGTTGGATGCTGCCTGTTTGATTTTCAAGCATTTTTAAAACAATGCCTGCTGCCGTTGTTTCAAATAATCTGCCAGCGGTTTGGGCAAACCGTAATCCGCCAAATTTTCGGGTTTAATCCAGAGGCAGTTATCTTTTGATGCGTTTTCAGAACGGGGTAGCGTGTCGGGCGAACTGATTTGCGCTTCAAACGGCGTAATCATCAATAAACGATGCGTCAGGCGGTGGGTAAGGGCGGGTTGCTCGGAAAGGTCGTCTGAAAAAATGCCGAGCTTTTCGGCGCAAGCGTATGTTTCGTCTAATTTTTCAAAACACGGCACGCAATACAGCCCGCCCCAAATGCCTTTGGCGGGGCGTTTTTCCAGCAAGATTGCGCTGTCTGGGTTGCGGACAATCAGCCAGTAAAGCGGCAGGGTTTGCACTTCGGGGGCGGTTTTTTTGCGCGGCAGCTCGGCGATGCGGTTTTGCTTTTTCGCTTCGCAGATGTCCGCCATCGGGCATTGATGGCACAAGGGTTTTGTCCGTTTGCACACGGTTGCGCCCAAGTCCATCAAGCCTTGCGTGTAGGCAGGCATATCGGCGTTTTCAGACGGCAGCAGGCTTTCGGCAAGCGTCCAGAGCGAGTTTTCAAATTTTTTGTCCTGCGGATTGCCGTCGCGGGCGAATACGCGGCAGAGTACGCGTTTGACGTTGCCGTCCAAAATGGTTTCGCGGCGGTTGAAGGCGAAGGCGCAAATGGCGGCGGCGGTGCTTCTGCCTACGCCGCAGAGGGTTTCCAAGTCTTTACGCTCCGACGGAAACGTACCGCCGAATTGTTCGACGACTTGTTGCGCGGCTTTGTGCAGATTGCGTGCGCGGCTGTAATAGCCCAAACCCGCCCACAACGACAACACTTCGTCTTGCGGCGCGGCGGCAAGCGTTTGTACGGTCGGGAATTTTTCCAAGAAACGCGGATAGTAGTCCAACACGGTGGCAACCTGCGTCTGCTGGAGCATGATTTCGGAAAGCCAAACGCAATAAGGGTTTTTGACCTGCCAAGGGAGGTGGTGCCTGCCGTATTGTTTTTGCCAGCAGATGAGCCGTTCGGAGAAGGAGGTGGGTGTGTTCATTAATATCAATCAGTGGTTTTATTTATATTGAAAACAAAATGTTATGGTATAACATTATGAAAATAATTCTTATTGACTTACGTTTTATAGGGGTATATAACTCATATAGAGACACTTTATTGCAGTATTGAAATTATTTATCAACAACAAGCAAGGAGTATCAGCATGAAAGCAATGGTTTATCACGGCGCAAACGACATCCGTTTTGAAGAAAAACCCCGTCCGCAGATTATCGATTCGACCGATGCTGTGGTGAAAATCGTCAAAACCACGATTTGCGGTACCGACTTGGGTATTTGGAAAGGCAAAAACCCCGAAGTCGCCGACGGCCGTATTCTCGGCCATGAAGGCATCGGTATTGTAGAAGAAGTCGGCGAGGCTGTAAAAAACATCAAAGTCGGCGATAAAGTCATTATTTCATGCGTCAGCAAATGCTGTACTTGCGACAACTGCAAAATCCAACTCTATTCACACTGCCGCAACGGCGGCTGGATTTTGGGCTACATGATCGACGGCACGCAAGCCGAATACGTCCGCACGCCTTATGCCGACAACAGCCTCGTTCCGCTGCCCGACAACGTCAATGAAGAAGTTGCCCTGCTGCTGAGCGACGCCTTGCCGACCGCCCACGAAATCGGCGTGCAATACGGCGATGTCAAACCCGGCGATACCGTATTCATTGCAGGCGCAGGCCCTGTCGGCATGTCCGCCCTGTTGACCGCCCAACTGTACAGCCCCGCCGCCATCATCGTCTGCGATATGGATGAAAACCGTTTGAAACTGGCGAAAGAATTGGGCGCAACCCATACCGTCAGCCCTGCTTCAGGCGACGTATTCAAACAGGTCTTTGCCATCGTCGGCGACGACGGCGTGGACTGCGCCATCGAAGCCGTCGGCATCCCCGCCACATGGAATATGTGTCAAGACATCGTCAAACCAGGCGGTCATATCGCCGTCGTCGGCGTACACGGTCAATCCGTTGATTTCAAACTGGAAAAACTCTGGATTAAAAACCTCGCCATCACAACCGGCCTGGTAAACGCCAACACCACCGAAATGCTGATGAAGGCAATTTCCAGCAGCTCCGTCGATTACACCAAAATGCTGACCCACCGTTTCATATTCAGCGAATTGGAAAAAGCCTACGACGTGTTCAAACACGCCGCCGAAAACCAAGCCATGAAAGTGGTTTTGGAAGCGGATTGATTTGAAACAGATTATTGAGTTTTAAAAAGATAGAGGTCGTCTGAAAACAGGTTTTCAGACGACCTTATATATTGCCACCCGAAAGGGACGACCTTTTTGTTTATGGGGCTGATTGAATTGGGATGGCGTGGCGTTAACCTTTTAGCCATATGCAACCGGGCAGTGTGGCTTTATGGCATTTGTAAAGAGTCTGTCAAAAAATAAGCGGTAATATCGTAATGAATGACGATTGCTTGAGTTAAATCTAGCCCGCACGTTATCGGATTGTGTTAACCTTACGCTAGGCTTGATAATAGTTAACATTCTAGGGTTTTGGTTCCCTTGTTTATTAATTATCTCAAGCCAGGGTTCCCGCACCATCATCGCTTCATTTTTTTCTTCCATAAATGCTTCGGGATGCAGTTTGTCCCCCCCGCAACAATTAAGAACCCGAATATTCTCACTCTTGTATTTTAAGGATTAAACAATGAAATCGCTCAAAACGTTCCTTATTTGGGGCATTGTGGTTTTGGTCGGCGTAGCGTCCTTTACCACTTTGGCCATCAGTCGGGGCGAGCAGGTCAGCGCGGTATGGATGGTCACCGCCGCCGTATCGGTGTACTGCATCGCTTACCGTTTTTACAGTCTCTACATCGCCAAATATGTGATGCAGCTTGATCCGAACCGCCTCACGCCCGCCGAGCGGCACAATGACGGTTTGGACTATGTGCCGACACACAAAGGCGTATTGTTCGGACACCACTTTGCCGCGATTGCGGGCGCAGGTCCGTTGGTCGGTCCCGTGCTGGCTGCGCAAATGGGTTATCTGCCGGGTACGCTGTGGATTATCTTCGGCGTAGTGTTTGCCGGTGCGGTACAAGACATGATGGTCTTGTTCGTCTCCATGCGCCGCGACGGTAAGTCTTTGGGCGATATCGTAAAACAAGAACTCGGCACCGTCCCGGGCGTGATCGCGTCCATCGGTATTTTGATGATTATGGTCATCATCATGGCGGTGTTGGCGCTGATTGTGGTGAAAGCACTGGTTCACAGCCCTTGGGGTACGTTCACGATTGCCGCCACCATGCCGATTGCGCTGTTTATGGGTATTTACACCCGCTATATCCGTCCGGGCAAAATCGGCGAGATTTCCATCGTCGGCTTTATCCTGCTGATGCTGGCGGTCATTTACGGCGACAATGTGGCGCACAGCTCCATCGGTCATTGGTTTGACCTTGACGGCATCCAGCTCACTTGGGCGATTATGATTTACGGTTTCGTAGCATCGGTATTGCCGGTATGGCTGTTGCTGACTCCGCGCGACTATCTCTCTACCTTCCTGAAAATCGGTACGATTGTCGCCCTCGCCATCGGCATCCTCATCGTCAGCCCTGCGCTGCAAATGCCTGCCGTGACCCACTTCATCGACGGTTCCGGTCCTGTATTCTCAGGCGCATTGTTCCCGTTCCTCTTCATTACCATCGCCTGTGGTGCGGTTTCGGGCTTCCATGCACTGATTTCTTCCGGTACCACGCCGAAAATGCTGGAAAACGAAACCCACGTCCGCATGATCGGTTACGGCGGTATGATTATGGAAAGCTTCGTGGCGATTATGGCCTTGGCTGCCGCGTCATCGCTTGATCCCGGCGTTTACTTCGCCATGAACAGCCCCGCCGCCCTGATCGGTACAGATGCCAATACCGCCGCTGAAGTGATTACCACCAAGCTGCAATTCCCCGTCGATGCCGCAACCCTGTTGCACACCGCTAAGGAAGTGGGCGAAAACACCATCCTTTCCCGTGCAGGCGGTGCGCCAACCCTCGCAGTCGGTATGGCACACATCATGAGCCGTCTGATTCCGGGCGAAGCCATGATGGCATTCTGGTATCACTTTGCCCTGTTGTTTGAAGCCTTGTTCATCCTGACCGCCGTCGATGCCGGTACGCGCGTCGCACGTTTCATGATTCAAGACTTGGGCAGTATTTTCTACAAACCTTTCGGCAACACCGACTCCATCCCTGCCAACCTGATTGCGACCTTCTTCGCCGTGGCATTGTGGGGCTACTTCCTCTACACCGGCGTAACCGACCCGCTGGGCGGCATCAACTCGCTCTGGCCTTTGTTCGGCATCGCCAACCAAATGCTGGCAGGCGTAGCATTGATTATGTGTGCCGTTGTATTGATTAAGATGAAACGCGACCGTTATGTCTGGGTGGCACTCGTTCCCGCCGTCGGCGTACTGTTTGTAACCTGCTACGCCGGTCTGCAAAAACTGTTCCACAGCGACCCGCGCGTCAGCTTCCTTGCCCATGCCGGCAAATACAGCGACGCATTGGCTAAAAACGAAGTCCTCGCACCCGCTAAAGACATCGGCGAAATGTCGCAGATTATCTTCAACGACAAAATCAATGCCGGCTTGACCGCATTGTTCCTCTCCGTCGTCGTCATCGTTGCCATCTACGGCGTACGTACCGCCATGAAAGCACGCAAAGTTGGCTGGCCGACCGCCAAAGAAATTCCGGCAGTGTACCGCGACGGCAAACAACCGGAGGCACAAGGTGAAGCGTAAACTCGCCGCTTGGTGGAAAACCGCCAAACTTACCGCCAATCTCATGGCAGGCGTGCCCGATTATGAAAACTACGTTGCCCAACAGCGCAAACATAATCCCAACGCCCCCGTCATGACCGAGCTGCAATTTCAAGACTACTGCCGCAAACGCCGCTGCGGCGCAAACGGCGGAAGATGTTGTTAATCGCTTAAAAGGTTGAAAAAAGGTCGTCTGAAAGTTTTCAGACGACCTTTTTATATCAATGCTGCTTGAAAAAGAATGGGTTAGTATTCGCCCAATAGCTGCTCGCGGGTCAGCAAGAACACGAATCCGTCGCCGCCGCTGGTTTCCAGCCAAGTGAACGCCAATTCGGGATAGGCAGCTTCCAATACGTCGCGGTTGTGTCCGATTTCGACCAGCAGTACGCCTTTGGGATTCAGGTATTTGGCGGCGTGCAGCAGGATTTGGCGGGTGGCGTCCAAGCCGTCTTCGCCGCTGCCCAGGGCGAGTTCGGGTTCGTGCAGGTATTCGTCGGGCAACATATCGACCGATTCGGCATCGACGTAGGGCGGGTTGGAAACGATCAGGTCGTATGTGCCTTCCAAACCTTCGAACAAGTCGGTGTGAATCAGGTTGATGCGCTCTTCCAAACCATAATCTTCAACGTTGATGGCGGCTACTTCCAGCGCATCCAAACTCAAATCGACGGCGTCAATTTCGGCGGCGGGGTAGTGGTGTGCCATTTGGATGGCGAGGCAGCCGCTGCCGGTACACAAGTCCAATGCGCGGTGAACCAATTCGGGGTGTTCTATCCAAGGGGTAAGGTTGTCGCCGAGCAGCTCGTAAATAAACGAGCGCGGTACGATGACGCGTTCGTCAACATAAAAATCGAAATCGCCTTGCCATGCCTGATGGGTAAGGTAGGCGGCGGGGATGTGTTCGACTGCGCGGCGTTCCAGTACTGCCAACACTTCTTCTTTCTCGCTTTGCAGCAGCTTGGCATCGAGGTAGGGCTCCAGCGTGTCCAAAGGCAGGTTGAGGGTATGCAGGATGAGGTAGGCGGCTTCGTCGTGCGCGTTGTCCGAGCCATGCCCGAAAAACAAACCGGCATCGTTGAAACGGCTGACGGCGAAACGCAAGATGTCGCGGACGGTGGTCAATTCTTGGGCTGCTTGGGTAAACATATTCATCAAAATCCTTAATGGTCGGAGCACCGTCCTTCGGGCGGCAGAATCGGGAAGTCATTTGTTGCAAAGCGGAGCGATTATAACAGAGGTCGTCTGAAAGCATGGTTTCAGACGACCTCTTGGGTGCGGAAGCGGTTATTTTTTGCCTTTTGCCGCTTTCACATCTTTTTCGGTGATGGTGCCGCCGCCGTTATCAAATGCATTCATAATGTAGGTCGAAACTGCTGCTACGTCCGCTTCGTTGATGGCTGTTGCAGGCATGAAGCCGTTGTAGGGTTTGCCGTTAACCTTGATCGGGCCGTTGATGCCTTTGAGCATGCTGTTCAACAGTACCTGCGGTTTTTTCATGATGTAGTCGGAACGGAACAGGGGCGGGAACATTGCTCCTCTGCCTTCGCCTTTTTTACCGTGGCAGGCGGCGCAGTTGGTTTCGTAAATTTTCTGCCCTTGCGCCATCTGTGCGGCATCGGCGGCGAAGGTTGGGGCGGAAAAACAGGAGAGTGCGGCAAGTGTCAGGATGTGGATGGTTTTCATGGTTTGTCCTTGCAGATGGTCGGGATGTTTTTGTTTTAAAGGAATAGGGCAATCATACAATAAAGGTCGTCTGAAAACCTATCCTGCCGAAGCTTTTCAGACGACCTTAGATTTAAGTCAAAGAAACAACGGGGATGCTTCAAACCCATCCGCACAAATTGCGCCGCACCAAATCTGCCAGTGCGCCTATCCATTCTGCGCTGTCGTTCAGGCAGGGGATATAGCGGTATTCTTTACCGCCGGCGGCATGAAATTGTTCGCGCCCCATCAAAGCGATTTCTTCCATCGTTTCCAAGCAGTCTGCCATGAAGCCCGGACAGAAAACGTCCAATTTCGTTATGCCTTGTTTCGGCAGTTCGTCAAACAGAACCTGCGTACTCGGTTTAACCCATTTCGCCTTGCCGAACTGGCTTTGGAAGGAGACGATATATTCCTGCTCAGTCAGTCCCAAGGCTTCGGCAAGCAGTTTGGCCGTATGGCGGCATTCGTCGGGATAAGGGTCGCCCTCGTCGTACTGTTTCTGCGGTATGCCGTGAAAACTCAGCATCAGTTTTTCGCCGCGTCCGTGTTCCGTCCAATATGCCTGAATATGTTTTTTCATGGCTTCGATATAACCTGCATCCTCGTAGAAACGGGACACCGTGCGTATGCTGAGTTGGTTGCGCTGGCGCAGTAATTGCAAGAATACTTTATCCAAAGCCGCACCTGTGCTCGATGCCGCATATTGCGGGTAGAGTGGGACTACCAAAAGATTACCGATGCCTTGCGATTTCAATTCCGCCAAGACGTCGTCAACGCCCGGGTTGCCGTAAGTCATGGCGTAGCGGACGGTTATATCCGGCAGTAGTTTGCCCAAGGTTTCGGCTTGGCGTGCGGTATAAACCAATAAGGGTGAGCCGTCTTTAAACCAGATTTTTTCATAGGCGTGCGCGCTTTTTTTCGGGCGCAGCGTCAGTATCAGGCCGCGCAAGATCGGTTGCCACAATAGCTTCGGCAGTTCCACCACGCGTTGGTCGGATAAAAAGTCGAGCAGGTAGGGTTTGACGGCTTGTGCGGTCGGAGCATCCGGTGTGCCGAGGTTAAGCAGTAGGACGGCGGTACGGTTTTGTTCGGTATAGGGGAGGGGAGGCTCTGGCAGGAAACGGGGCATGGTTTGTTTCTTTAATATTGAATGATTTTTTGTGTGAAAGGTCATCTGAAAAACAAAGGGAATAATCAAGTTAAACGTTTTCAGACGACCTCAATAAGCATAGTTCAATCTCAATCTACACCGCGGGCGCGGTTTTCATGGAATTGAGCCTGCCAATCGGCAAATTTTCCTTGCTCGATGGCTTCGCGCATTTCTGCCATGATGACTTGGTAGAAATGCAGGTTGTGGATGGTGTTGAGTTGCGCGCCCAAGATTTCGCCGGCGCGGTGCAGGTGGTGCAGGTAGGCGCGGCTGAAGTTTTGGCAGGCGTAGCAGGTGCAGCTTTCGTCTATCGGGCGCTTGTCGAGCTTGTGTTTGGCGTTTTTGATTTTCAAATCGCCGAAACGGGTGAACAGCCAGCCGTTTCGCGCATTGCGGGTGGGCATGACGCAGTCGAACATGTCCACGCCGTGCGCCACGCCGTAAACGAGGTCTTCGGGTGTGCCGACGCCCATCAGGTAATGCGGTTTATGTTCGGGCAGCATCGGTCCGACGGCGCGCAGCATGCGGTACATTTCGGGTTTGGGTTCGCCGACGGACAGCCCGCCGATGGCAAGGCCGGGGAAGTCGAATTGTTCCAAGCCGCGCAGCGATTCTTCGCGCAAATCTTCATACATCGCGCCTTGCACGATGCCGAATAGGGCATTCGGGTTCTTCAAATCTTCAAAAGCTTTTTTGCTTCGTTCTGCCCAACGCAGGCTCATTTGCAGGGATTTTTGCGCCTGTTCGTGCGTTGCTTCGCCCGGTGTGCATTCGTCCAACTGCATCACGATGTCGGAATTGAGTACGGTTTGGATTTTCATGGAGATTTCGGGCGAGAGGAAGAGTCTGTCGCCGTTGATCGGGCTTTGGAAGGTACAGCCTTCTTCAGTGAGTTTGCGCATGTCGGAGAGCGAGAAAACCTGAAAACCGCCCGAGTCGGTCAAGATGGGTTTGTTCCAGCCGATAAAATCGTGCAGGCCGCCGAATTGTTCGATGACTTCCAAACCGGGACGCAGCCATAAATGGTAAGTGTTGCCCAAAATAATTTGTGCCTTGATATCGTGCAGGTTTTGCGGATTCATTGCCTTAACCGAGCCGTAAGTGCCGACCGGCATGAATACGGGTGTTTCGATTTTGCCGTGGTTCAGTTCCAGCGTGCCGCGTCGGGCATGACCGTCTTTTTTGTGTAAGGTAAATTTGAGCATAGGTTGTATCTATAATGTAGAAAACGGCGAGCGAAGCCGCCGTGCAGTCAAACGATTGAGGTAAAAACGCGATTATAAAGGATTTTCATCACAATAGCGGTGTTTGAATATTTCAGACGACCTTATTCGTATCGAGATGTTCACTGTTGAAAATGTTTCAAAAAAATCACAATGTTCCGACAATGTCGTCTGAAACCTCGTTTTCATACTTGCCATTGCGTCAAAGTATCGTCTATAATCCGAACCCTGTTAAACAGGCACGTAGCTCAGTTGGTTAGAGCACCACCTTGACATGGTGGGGGTCGTTGGTTCGAATCCAATCGTGCCTACCAAATTTCCCAAACGGCATTTATGCCGTTATTTTTTAATGTTTTGGAGCTTTTTTGATGTTGAACATTACCTTGCCGGACGGCTCAGTCCGCCAATACGAATCGCCCGTTACCGTGGCACAGATTGCCGCGTCTATCGGAGCAGGTTTGGCGAAGGCGACAGTGGCGGGTAAGGTAAACGGCAAATTGGTCGATGCGTGCGATCCGATTACCGAAGATTCAACCGTCCAAATCATTACCCCGAAAGACCAAGAAGGCGTTGAAATCATCCGCCACTCTTGCGCCCACCTTGTCGGTCATGCGGTCAAGCAGCTCTATCCTAATGCAAAAATGGTTATCGGCCCCGTCATTGAAGAGGGCTTTTATTACGATATCGCAACGGAAAAACCGTTTACGCCTGAGGATGTTGCCGCTATCGAAGCGCGCATGAAAGAATTGATTGCACAAGATTATGATGTAATCAAAATCATGACTCCGCGTGCCGAAACCATCAAAATTTTCCAAGATCGCGGCGAAGAATATAAACTGCGCCTGATTGAAGATATGCCCGAAGTTGAAGCAATGGGTATGTATCATCATCAGGAATATGTTGATATGTGCCGCGGTCCGCACGTTCCGAACACCCGCTTCCTGAAAAACTTCAAGCTGACCAAGCTGGCAGGCGCATACTGGCGCGGCGACAGCAATAATGAAATGCTGCAACGTATTTACGGCACCGCTTGGGCGACAAAAGACGAATTAAAAGCCTATATCCAACGCATTGAAGAAGCAGAAAAACGCGACCACCGCAAATTGGGCAAGCAACTGGATTTGTTCCACTTGCAGGACGAAGCGCCGGGTATGGTGTTTTGGCATCCCAAAGGTTGGGCTTTGTGGCAGACTATCGAGCAGCATATGCGTAAAGAGCTGAATGCCGCCGGTTACAAAGAAGTCAAAACCCCCCAAATCATGGATAAAACCTTTTGGGAAAAATCCGGTCACTGGGATAACTACAAAGACAATATGTTCGTAACCAGTTCGGAAAAGCGCGAATACGCGGTTAAACCGATGAACTGCCCGGGACATGTTCAGATTTTCAATAACGGTCTGCGCTCGTACCGCGATTTGCCAATGCGTTTAGCAGAATTTGGTTCTTGCCATCGCAACGAGCCGAGCGGTGCATTACATGGACTGATGCGTGTCCGAGGTTTTGTACAAGACGATGCGCATATTTTCTGTACCGAAGATCAAATCGTCAGCGAAGCGCGGGCATTCAATGAATTGCTGGTTCGTATTTACAAGCAATTCGGTTTCCATGATGTGTCCGTCAAACTTTCACTGCGTCCTGAGAAGCGTGCCGGTTCAGACGACGTCTGGGATAAGGCAGAACAAGGCCTGCGCGAAGCATTGACTGCTTGCGGCGTGGAATGGGGCGAATTGCCGGGTGAAGGTGCGTTCTACGGACCTAAAATCGAATATCATGTTAAAGATGCATTGGGACGTTCTTGGCAGTGTGGTACGCTGCAACTGGACTTTGTATTGCCGGAACGTTTAGATGCAGAATATGTAACCGAAAACAATGACCGCGCCCGTCCGGTAATGTTGCACCGAGCCATTTTGGGTTCTTTGGAACGATTTATCGGTATTTTGATTGAAAACCATGCAGGTTCTTTCCCACTATGGTTGGCGCCGGTTCAAATGGTGATTATGAATATCACCGAAAATCAAGCAGATTACTGCCGTGAAGTAGCTGCCAAATTGCAGGCTGCTGGCTTCCGTGTAGAGCTGGATTTGCGTAACGAAAAAATCGGTTACAAAATCCGTGATAACAGCCAATACCGCTTCCCTTATCAAATCGTTGTCGGCGATAAAGAGAAGCAAGAAAACAAAGTGGCCGTGCGCCGCAAAGCAGAAGACTTGGGTTCTTTGGATTTGGATGATTTCATTGCGCAACTGCAGCAAGAAATCGCAGACGCCCTCGTCAACCATTAATTTTTATAGGAGTATTCATCATCGCTCAAGAACGCGAAGCACGAATCAATGGCGAAATTACCGCTAAAGAAGTGCGTTTAATCAGTGAGTCAGGCGAACAGCTTGGTGTTGTATCGGTTCGTGAAGCTTTGGCCATGGCCGAAGAGCAGGATGTGGATTTGGTAGAGATTTCCCCTACTGCCAAACCGCCTGTGTGCAAACTGATGGATTACGGTAAATATAAATACCAACAAGCCAAGAAACGCGACGAAGCCAAGAAAAACCAGAAGCAGGTACAAATTAAGGAAATCAAATTCCGTCCGGGTACCGATGAAGGCGATTATCAAATCAAAATGCGCAACATCAACCGCTTCTTGGCTGACGGCGATAAAGTCAAAGTCACGCTTCGTTTCCGCGGGCGTGAAATGGCTCACCAGCAACTCGGTGCGCAACTTTTAGAGCGCGTAAAAGAGGATTTGGCGGAAGTGGCTCAAATCGAATCCTTCCCTAAAATGGAAGGTCGTCAAATGGTGATGATGATTGCACCGAAGAAAAAATAAAGTTATAATTTTCAGCTTACCCCGATTGCCGCTTCGGAGTAAGCTTTTGATTGGCGGCAAAAACCGTGGCATTTTGGGTTCAAGTGTTTGAAACCAATGTTTTAAAACCCCCTGATGCCTTATCTAATAACGAATGGAGTTTTCCCATGCCTAAAATGAAAACCAAGTCTAGCGCGAAAAAACGCTTCAAAGTACTGGGTAACGGCGGTGTAAAACGCGCTCATGCGTTCAAACGCCACATCTTGACTAAAAAGACCACTAAAAACAAACGCCAACTGCGCGGTACCTCTATGGTAAACGATCGCGATTTGGCTTCTGTTGCTAAAATGTTACCCTACGCTTAAGGAGTTTAGAATATGCCACGCGTAAAACGCGGTGTAACCGCTCGTGCCCGTCACCAAAAAATCTTCGCGTTAGCCAAAGGCTACCGCGGTCGTCGTAAAAACGTATACCGCGTTGCCAAGCAAGCGGTAATGAAAGCTGGTCAGTACGCATACCGTGACCGTCGTCAACGCAAACGCCAATTCCGTCAATTGTGGATTGTCCGTATCAATGCAGGTGCTCGTGAAAACGGTTTGTCTTACAGCAAATTCATGAACGGTCTGAAACGCGCCTCTATCGAAATCGACCGAAAAGTATTGGCTGATCTGGCTGTATTCGATAAAGCCACTTTTGCACAATTGGTTGAGAAAGCCAAAGCTGCTTTGGCTGCTTAATCCAAAAAATTTAAAAAGGAAGCTACGGCTTCCTTTTTTCTTTGTTTGAATAAAGTCTATGTGATTGATTTTCTTTCTTTAAAGTCTATTTTTTTGAATTGATTTGCGCTAAAATACGCCGATTCTATCAAACGGATTGGCCGTAAACGATAAAAGGTCGTCTGAAAAGTTTGGTAACACCAAACCATACAGGCGGCCTCATTGTTTCAGACGACCCATCATCAACCGACAGACGATAAACCACTATGGAAAATGTAAACCGTATCGTTGCAGAAGGTATTGCCGCAGTAGAAGCCGCGCAAGACTTCAACGCTCTAGAACAAATCAAAGCCCATTATCTTGGTAAAACCGGCGAGTTGACCGGACTTCTGAAAACCTTAGGTCAAATGTCGCCTGAAGAGCGCAAAACCATAGGTGCGCATATCAATGAGTGCAAAAACCAGTTTCAGACGGCCTTTAACAATAAACGCGATGCCCTCAACGAAGCCAAGCTGCAAGCCCAGCTTGCCGCCGAAGCACTCGATATTACCCTGCCCGGACGCGCGCAGGAAAACGGCGGTCTGCATCCCGTAACCCTGACTTTGCAGCGCGTGGTCGAACTCTTTCACGGCATGGGTTTTGAAGTGGCGGACGGCACGGAAATCGAGGACGATTTCCACAATTTCCAAGCTCTGAATATCCCGGCAAACCACCCGGCCCGCGCCATGCAGGATACGTTCTACGTTGAAAACGGCGATGTTTTGCGTACGCACACTTCCCCGATTCAAATCCGCTATATGCTCGACAAAAAAGAGCCGCCCATCCGCATTATCGCCCCCGGCCGCGTTTACCGTGTGGACAGCGATGCAACGCACTCGCCCATGTTCCACCAAGCTGAAGGTTTGTGGGTAGAAGAGGGCGTAACTTTCGCCGATTTGAAAGCCGTGTTCACCGATTTTATCCGCCGCTTTTTCGAACGCGATGATTTGCAGGTACGTTTCCGTCCGTCTTTCTTTCCGTTTACCGAACCGTCAGCCGAAATCGACATCATGGGCGAAAACGGCAAATGGCTGGAAGTCGGCGGCTGCGGCATGGTGCATCCCAACGTGTTGAAAAACGTGAATATCGACCCCGAGAAATACACCGGTTTCGCCTTCGGCATCGGCCTCGACCGTTTCGCTATGTTGCGTTACAACGTGAATGATTTGCGACTGTTTTTTGATAACGATTTGAACTTTTTGAAGCAGTTTGCGAAATGATTGTGCAGGCTGCCTGAATATGAAAAAGCAGCCTGCACATTTTCAGGTAGCCCGAAATGGACAGATTAACCCCCGAGCAACGCAAAAAATGTATGCAGTCCAACAAAAGCAAAGGGACGAAACCCGAGCTTGTGTTGGCAAAAGCGATGTGGGCTTTGGGGCTCAGGTATCGGAAAAATAGCGGAAGCATTTTTGGGAAGCCTGATTTTTCATTTAAAAAATACAAAGTTGCCGTGTTTGTCGATGGCGAGTTTTGGCACGGCAAGGATTGGGAACAGAGAAAAGCGGAAATAAAGGGCAACCGCGAATTTTGGATTGCTAAGATAGAACGCAATATCCGACGGGATATAGAAGTAACAGACCGTCTGAAAGCTGAGGGCTGGGAAGTCTTTCGATTTTGGGGAAAGGATGTTGTTAAGAATCCCCAGCGATATGCTCAGCAGATTGCAGATTCTTTGAATAGAAAAAAGTTATAGTAGAGGAACTATTTTTTGGGCAATGCTGCGAATGACATTTACAGCTACGGAATTACCAAATTGTTTGTAAAGTTGCACATCTGATACCCCCCGCTTACGCGCTTTGAGAACGATTTCATCAGGAAATCCCTGTAATCTTGCAGCTTCTAATGGAGTAAGTTTGCGCGGGTTGGTATTTTCCTGTTCAATCAGAATTTCAGAACCATCTTTATAGTAACGTGCTGAAATAGTGTTGGTATATTCGGATTGTGCATTGAACAGACCGTAACCAAAACCATTTCCTTTCTGTTTATGCTCGGCTTTGCGTCGTAAATGTCCCTGCCAAAGTCTGTCTGAAATTGTATATTTGGCATCGGGGAAGGATTCCAAGATATCTCCCACCTTCACGGTTTTAGGTAAGGGATGGGGAAATTCAAATTGTGCGGCATCTTTTGCAGAGCGAAAGCCGACTATATAAATCCGTTCACGGTTTTGGGGTAGGTTGAAATCTTTAGCTGCCATTACTTTGGCATTGACAGTATAGCCAAGTGCAGTCAGAGAGTCATAGATTGTTTGGAATGTCCGACCTTTATCGTGTCCTTTTAAACCTTTTACGTTTTCCAATAGAAAAGCTTTAGGGTGCTTTTGGCGGATGATTTCTTCTATATGGAAAAACATTGTACCGCGTGTATCAGTAAAGCCTTTTTTCAATCCTGCTTGGCTGAATGGCTGGCAGGGAAATCCGGCTAGTAACAGGTCGAAATCAGGAATTTCGGACGGAGCGATTTGTGTAATGTCGCCATGCGGGACATCTCCATAGAATGCCTGATAGGTTGTTTTGGCGAATTTATCGATTTCGGAACTGAATACGCATTGCCCTCCCAATTCTTCAAAAGGCAACCGGATTCCGCCGATTCCAGCAAAAAGGTCGATAAACCGAAAGGGTGCGTTTTGGGGAGTTTGCGACTTGTATAGACTCGAAAATAATTGAGATTCTACAAAGTCTTGGATACTTAAATGGTTTAGCTTGCAGTATGTGGACAATTTTTGGTGTAGTTCGTCGTTTAATTTGATGTGGATTTGCTTCATATCAGGGTCTATAAATGTACCAGATTAAGCACATTTTATCTTTTTGATTGTAAAAAGCCAAGAGGTTTTTAAATTTATGGAAGATGTTTCGGTGAAATGTATCAGGGGCATAGAAGTGTCGTCTGAACCTGATTTCAGCCACTTCAGTCAAGAAATTGCAGACGGATTTTACCGTCCAGTATATCGGTTGCTTTACAATGCATTACCGTCTCAAGGTAAACTGATGGAATTGGATGCTGATGATTTTAAGGATGAAATTATCGACTTATATGCAAAAATGAGCAAAAGTCAACAGTCTGCGTTAAGAAAATCCTGTTCTGTCGAGATACCTAGGTATGATAATAACCCGTATCAAAAACTGATTTGGATTTTTGTTGCTGAATTTCCGGTATTCGGCTTGGTATTAAAACATATCCACTTAAAAGCAGAGATCACTCTGAAAGTAATTGCTCTGTTGGTTGGTGAGGAGGTTGATTCGGAAAATTTTATCCGCTTTAAGACTGAAATAGATGATTTAAATCGTTTGGCATGGGTGAGACGGCAAACGGAATCCGAATCACAGAGTGGGGTCTCTAATTTGGGAACTATTTCTGAAATGTTGCTGGAAAGGGCTTTGGCTGATTTGATCGATGGCATACATTTTTTTAAAACCAACAATCCGGAAATCCAGTCTTATGGTGATTTTGTACTGATGTGTCTGCCCAATAACTTATGGTTGTCCGTCAAATCGAATTTTGCCCGTGAGAGGCTGTTGGCTTCCGGCTATACCACAGATATTCTGGGTGTTGGCTTTTTCACCGATTATAAAGAATTTACCAGTAAAGCTAAAATCCGTAATTTCCAAAGGGTTGGATTTTTGGCAATGTACCTGCCAGATATTCCTGTATCTCTGAAACAGCAGGAAAATAAAACAAATACCTATAATCAGATCTTTGAATTTTATAGTAAGAATAATAGGGAAATGCCAAAAAACATCAACGGTACCGATTTTTTAAGACCACTGTCTAGGCTTTATGGTGATATAAAATCCCTACTATCTGAAACAGATGTACGGCACCGGACTACCTTGCAATTCTAATTATTACAACCTACATTTTTTGAGAACATAACATGCAATTCTCCTACTCATGGCTGAAAACCCAAGCCGATACCGAACTTTCCGCCGATAAGCTGGAACACCTGTTAACCATGTCCGGCTTGGAAGTGGAAGAAGCCGAGACTGCCGCACCTGCGTTTACGGGCGTGGTGATTGCTGAAGTGAAATCCGTTGAAAAACATCCTGATGCCGACCGCTTGAACGTTACCCAAGTCGATGCGGGTACGGGCGAGTTGGTGCAGATTGTGTGCGGTGCGCCGAATGTGAAAGCGGGCATCAAAGTGCCGTGTTCGCTGCCGGGTGCGGTGTTGCCGGGCAATTTCAAAATCAAGCCGACCAAGATGCGCGGCGTGGTGTCGAACGGAATGTTGTGTTCCACCGATGAACTCGGTCTGCCTGACGACGGCGTGAACGGTCTGCACATTCTGCCGCAAGACGCTCCCGTCGGTGCAAACATCCGTGAATATTTGGATTTGGACGATACGGTGTTCACGCTGAAAATCACGCCGAACCGTGCCGACTGCCTGAGCATTAAAGGCATTGCGCGCGAAGTGTCCGCGCTGACAGGTTGCGCGTTCAAGCAGCCTGCAATCCATGCCGCGCCAATCACGGGCAGCCGCAAACAGCCCGTGCAGATTGATGCGCCTGCCGATTGCGGCCGCTTTATCAGCCGCGTGATTGAAAACGTGAACGCGCGCGCCGCCACGCCGGATTGGATGAAGCAGCGTTTGGAGCGCAGCGGTATCCGCAGTATTTCCGCGTTGGTGGACATTGGCAATTATGTAATGCTGGAAATCGGTCAGCCGATGCATGTTTTTGATGCCGACAAACTTTCAGGCAGCCTGCACATCCGCCGTGCGCGCGAAGGTGAAACGCTGAAATGCCTGAACGAGAAAACCGTCTCTTTGTCTGAAAACACGCTGGTAGTGGCCGACGAAAAAGGTGCGTTGAGCTTGGCGGGTCTGATGGGCGGCGCGGCAAGCGCGGTTTCAGACGACACGCAAAATATCGTGCTGGAAGCGGCTTGGTTTGCGCCTGAAATCATCGCCGGCAAATCGCGCCAATACGGTTTTGGCTCGGATTCGTCGTTCCGCTTTGAGCGCGGCGTGGATTACCGTTTACAGGCTGATGCTATCGAACGCGCCACCGAATTGGTTTTGCAAATCTGCGGCGGTGCGGCAGGAGAAATGGTGGAAGCGCAAGGCGAATTGCCTGAAGCGAAGCAGGTTGAATTGCGTTTAGGTCGTCTGAAAACGGTGTTGGGCGTGGACATTCCCGCCGAACAGGTGGAAACCATTTTGCAGCACTTGGGTCTGCAGCCTGAAAAAACCGCGGAAGGCTTCCGCGTTACCGCGCCGAGTTTCCGTTTCGACATCGAAATCGAAGCCGATTTGATTGAAGAAATCGGCCGCGTTTACGGCTATGAAAATATCCCCGACGATTACACGTCAGGTCGTCTGAAAATGCTGGCGCTGCCCGAAACCCGCCGTCCGCGTTTTGCCGTTTATAACGAAATGGCGGCGCGCGGCTACCGCGAAGTGGTCAGCTATGCCTTCGTTGACGAGCAGTGGGAACACGACTTTGCCGCCAACGCCAATCCCATCCGTCTGCAAAACCCGCTGGCGGCGCAGTATGCCGTGATGCGTTCCACGCTCATCGGCGGCTTGGTGGAAATTCTGCAAAACAATCTGAACCGCAAGCAAAACCGCGTGCGCGTGTTTGAAATCGCCCGCGTGTTCAGCAAGGATTCAGACGGCCTGTTTGTACAAAACGAACGCATCGGTGGCCTGTGGTACGGCGCGGCAATGCCCGAACAATGGGGAGAGAAAACGCGCAACGCGGATTTTTACGACATCAAGGCCGATGTGGAAAATCTGTTGAAAAACAAAGCAGTTGAGTTTGTCAAAACCGAACATCCCGCCCTGCATCCAGGACGCGCCGCCAATATTGTTTCAGACGGCCAAGTCATCGGCTTTGTCGGCGAATTGCATCCGAAATGGCTGCAAAAATACGACTTGCCGCAAGCACCGCTGGTATTTGAAATCGATATGGCCGCCGTGTTGGAACGCGAAAAAATGCGCTATCAGGCAGTATCGAAATTCCAGCCGGTGCGCAGGGATTTGGCGTTTGTCATGCCTGAAACCATGACTCATGATGATTTGTTGGCCGCATTGAAAGGTGCAGCAAACAAGTTGGTACAGGAAATCAGCGTATTTGACGTATATCGCGGTACGGGACTGCCTGAAGGGATGAAGAGCATGGCGGTCAAAGTGATTTTGCAGGATATGGAAAACACGCTGACGGATGAAACAGTCGAGCCGGTTATCGGAAAACTGATTGACGCGGCAACTGCTGCGGGAGCACAACTTCGCAGCTAAAAAATAAATATTCGCTTGAATTTTAAATAGAAATTAGTAATAATCTGCACCTGTTACAACAGAAGGTAATAATATGACATTAACTAAAGCCGAATTGGCCGATATTTTGGTAGATAAAGTCAGCAATGTAACCAAAAACGATGCCAAAGAAATCGTCGAACTCTTTTTTGAAGAAATCCGCAGCACTTTGGCACGCGGCGAAGAAATCAAAATTTCCGGTTTCGGTAATTTTCAGTTGCGCGACAAACCGCAGCGTCCCGGCCGTAATCCGAAAACTGGCGAAGAAGTACCGATTACCGCCCGCCGCGTAGTAACTTTCCATGCCAGCCAAAAACTCAAAGGCATGGTGGAGCATTACTATGACAAACAACGCTAATCCCGTTATTCCTGCAAAACGTTATTTCTCGCTGGACGAAATGTGCGAACTGGTGCAAATCAGCCCGTCACAATTTGCCCAGTGGCAACATGAGAACGGTATCGTTGTCGGTTACGGCGGCGATCGTTACACCCGTCCCGATGTGGTGAAACTGCTGAAGCTGAAAGATACCTTTGCGCCTTATGTCGACCGCTTCAGTCGTGATTCTTTGGATGCAAACGGTCATCCTGCTGCAAAAGCGGAAGAGGTTAAAGCCGGATTAAATTCTATATTGGCAGATTTGCAAAAAGCACTTGCTTAGTTTATTAGATAAACAGCCGCTTCCTTATCTAAGGGAAGCGGCTGTTTGTTTTTATGGATTTTGGGGCTTGCTATGTATAGTGGATTAAATTTAAATCAGGACAAGGCGACGAAGCCGCAGACAGTACAGATAGTACGGCAAGGCGAGGCAACGCCGTACTGGTTTAAAGTTAATCCACTATATTAGAAAATATTTACCTAGTTTATAAGCATCCTTAATAAATATGATAGGTACCTGTTTTTAAATGATGTATTGATGCTGCTTGTATTGAATTGAACCATTTTTCGAAGTTATTGTCTTTTATATCAATAGCCTGCACGGATATTGTGTTTAACAATCCATGCTATGAAAGTTATAATGATACAAACACAATGATGTGTTGTCGGCATACTTCAATCTGCACATTTAATCTAAGGAGCGATATTATTGGCTCCAGTTTCTGGATAATCTGACAATGATTCAATATTGGCAAAAAAGTTTGGCTGCCGTACTGCTTTTAGGTGTATTTTCTCAAACATGGGCGCAATCCCATTCTGTTTATTTTAATCAACATGGCAAAATTACAGCAACGATGTCATCGGTTGCATATGTCCGACAATATACGGTTCAATCAGGTATTGCCAAGGCGCAGGATTTTTATTACCCGTCCATGAAGAAATATTCTGATCCGTATGAAGTTCCTGCAGAGCAAATTAAAGTGTTTGTTCCCGTGTTAGATAATGGGACGTTGACGCTTTGGCATTTCAACGGACAGAAAAAAATGGTAGGGACTTATAAAAACAGCAAGCCGAACGGTGAATGGACAAACTGGTATCCGAACGGTAAGAAATCTGCTGTGATGCCTTATCAAAACGGTTTGAGTGAAGGAACCGGTTCGCGATATTACCGTAATGGGGTGAAGGAAAGCGAGATCCAGTTCAAACACGACAAAGCCAACGGTTATTGGAAGCAATGGTATCCGGACGGCAGTCCGAAGATGGAAATGAATATGGTCAACGATAAACCGACTGAGATTTTGAGTTGGGACGAAAATGGTCGTATTTTATCGGAAATCAGCATTTCTAATGGTCGTCGTAATGGTATTGTTTTGGAATGGTACGAAGATGGGGCCAAAAAGTCAGAATCGGTTTATTCCAACGATCAGCTGGTGAAGAAAACGCATTGGGATAAAGAAGGTTATGTTGT
The DNA here is from genome assembly GCF_001814135.1 of Neisseria sp. HMSC067H09. Lineage (NCBI taxonomy): Bacteria > Pseudomonadati > Pseudomonadota > Betaproteobacteria > Neisseriales > Neisseriaceae > Neisseria > Neisseria sp. HMSC067H09. The sequence continues at coordinate 121,051 of NZ_KV814907.1, forward strand.
TGAATAACCGTTAAAATACATGAAAAAGAAGTACGGGTAAGGTTTAATGCCTTATCCGTATTTCTTTTTTATGAAAAGGTATTTGGAGGGAACTTGCGATATTTTTAAAATAGCGTATAATGTTATATTATAACATATTAATTATGGAGTATTGATTGATGAAACCGAATATTCATCCTGATAATTACCGTACTGTTTTATTTTTCGACAGCGGTGCAAATGAAGGCTGGCTTATCCGCTCTTGTGCGGAGACGCATGGTAAGACGATGGTTTGGAAAGATGGAAAAGAATACCCGCTTTTCGCGCTGGATACGTCGTCTGCATCTCATCCTGTGTACACCGGCAGACAGCGAAACGTTAACACGGAAGGGCGTGCGAGCAAGTTCAATCAGCGTTTCCAATCGATGATGTCTTCATTTAGAAAGGACAAATAATGCAAGTTTTATCTTCACTGAAAACAGCGAAAAAACGCCACCGCGACTGTCAAATCGTCCGCAGGAAGGGTAAGGTTTACGTTATTTGTAAGAGTAACCCGCGCTTTAAGGCACGTCAGCGTTAAATACTGGTTGGATCGACTGTCCGCACCTGAAAATGGTGCGGATTTTTTTGGTAATCATGTAAACTCATGTTGGTTAATATCATTAAAAATATCTTTTTTGCCTGCAAACAACCAGTTTTAGGAATATCGGGTAAATTAGCGTAATCCCGCTTGTTTGGAGGTGGAGATGCTTATAACATGGCAGCGCATTTGGCAGACAAATTCCTATTTAGGTTTAGGAGATATTTATGAAATCAAAAGTATTACTGGCTGTTGCCGCCGCATTATCCCTTGGTGCCTGTGTCGCACCCGACATGGATTATGATTTCGAACGTGGTTCCCGTCACGAGCATCGCCATGAACACCGTTACGACAATCGTGATGATAATTACGATCGTAACGAGATGCGCCGTGAAGAGCGTCGTTATGAAGAAAACCGTCGCACATCAGAGTCCCGCCGTTTGCGCACTTTCTCTTGTGAGAACGGATTGTCTGTTGATGTCCGCAACTTGAATAACGATCAGTTGGAATTGCGCCTTGACGACAAGCGCGCTGTATTGTCATCCGATGTTTCCGGTTCCGGCTCGCGCTACACTTCCAACCGCGGCCTGTTCGGCAAAGGTGCGGAATGGCATGAGAAAAACGGCGAAGCATCCTTCAGCTTTACCGATCCGTACGGCAACCGTGTAGAAACTTCTTGCAGCGTGCGCTAAATCCCAAATATCCTGTTAAAGGTCGTCTGAAAATATTTTCAGACGACCTTTTTTCTATTTGGTGCAGTGTGCCCCTACATTACAGGTAATCTTTTGGATATAACGAAATCATCTTTAAATCGAACAAACCATTCTTTCCCATTTTCAGACGACCTGATTAAAGTAGCTCCAAACTGAGAATAAGGAGCACCCTATGACGACCACCGCCGACCCGCGCGCCAAGCTGCCCGATACCCCGCTTTCCGGCAACGAAGCCCTGAAAGACCGCAGCGACTATCTGCACGGTACCATCAAAGACGATTTGACCGACGATTTTACCGGCGGCTTTACCGCCGACAATTTCCAGCTCATCCGTTTCCACGGCATGTACGAGCAGGACAACCGCGACATCCGTGCCGAGCGTACCGATCAAAAACTCGAACCCTTAAAAAACATGATGTTGCGCTGCCGCTTGCCCGGCGGCATCATCACGCCGGCGCAGTGGCTGGGCATAGACGAATTTGCCGGCGACCACACCATTTACGGCTCCATCCGCCTGACCAACCGCCAAACCTTCCAATACCACGGCATTTTAAAAACCGATTTGAAACTGGCGCACCAGTCCCTGCACAAACTCGGCCTCGATTCCATCGCCACCGCCAGCGACGTCAACCGCAACGTACTCTGCACCAGCAATCCCGTTCAAAGCCCGCTGCACCAAGAAGCCTACGAATGGGCGAAACGCATCAGTATGCACCTCCTGCCGCGCACCATGGCTTACGCCGATGTCTGGCTGGACGGTGAAAAAGTGTTCACCACCGAACCGACCGAGCCGCGCAACAAAGAAATCGCCGACGACGTCGAACCAATTTTGGGCAAAACCTATCTGCCGCGCAAATTCAAAACCGCCGTCGTCATCCCACCCGACAACGATGTGGACATCCATTCCAATGATTTAGGCTTTGTCGCCATCGAAGAAAACGGCAAACTTGTCGGCTTCAACGTCCTTGTCGGCGGCGGACTGTCCAGCGAACACGGCAACACCAAAACCTACCCCAACACCTCTTACGAATTCGGCTTCGTCCCCCTCGAATACACCCTCAACGCCGCCGAAGCCGTCGTCAGCACCCAGCGCGACTGGGGCAACCGCAGCGACCGCAAAGCCGCACGTACCCGCTATACCCTCCAGCGCGTCGGCGTCGAAGTGTTCAAAGAAGAAGTTGAACGGCGCATGGGCATCAAGTTCGAACCTATCCGCCCCTACGCCTTCACCCATCGCGGCGACCACATCGGCTGGGTTAAAGGACTCGAAGGCAACTGGCACCTGACCCTGTTTATCGAAAACGGCCGCCTGCTCGACTACCCCGGCAGACCGTTGAAAACCGGCGTGCGCGAAATCGCCAAAATCCACCCCGGCGACTTCCGCCTGACCGCCAACCAAAACCTCGTCGTCGCCAACGTCCCGCCCGAGCTGAAAGACACCATAGACAAAATCGCCAAAGAACACGGCTTAATCAGCAAATCCATCACCATCCAGCGCGAAAACTCCATGGCGTGCGTCGCCCTGCCAACCTGTCCGCTGGCGATGGCGGAAGCCGAACGCTTCCTGCCGTCGTTCTCCGACAAAATCGACGAAATGTTCGCCAAATACGGCTTGGAAGACGAATACATCGTCCTGCGCGTCACCGGCTGCCCCAACGGCTGCGGCCGCGCCATGCTCGCCGAAATCGGCTTGGTCGGCAAAGCCGTCGGCCGCTACAACCTCTACGCAGGCGGCAACCGCGAAGGCACCCGCATCCCGCGCCTCTTTAAAGAAAACATCACCGAACCCGAAATCCTCGAAATCGTCGACGGCTGGGTCGGTAACTGGGCGCAAAACCGCCTTGACGACGAAGGCTTCGGCGACTTCGCCGTCCGCACCGGCATCGTCAAACCCGTCCTCGACCCGCCGCGCGATTTTTGGGTATGAGTGCAGGTAAGGAAGGATGTACAGGAAGAAAGGTCGTCTGAAAAATTCAGACGACCTTTTGGATTTTGAGAACAACGGTTTTCTCGGGCGAACGCGGGACGCAATCGTTCGCTTTAGGGGCGGGTTGGAAGGCCGTTTGAAAAGTTGTCGTGGTGCAGGCTGTGTCTCCAGATTGCTGCAGTCGGACAGACGGCGGGAAGGAAAGTTTTCGCTGGCAAAGCCCATGCTGTGATATCTTATTCGAAAGGTCGTCCGAATATAGCAAACATACTTAACTTTAAATCCGGCATA
>NZ_KV814907.1:124640-130762 GCF_001814135.1 Neisseria sp. HMSC067H09
CATATCATCAAATTCTGTCATTCCCGTGCAGGCGGGAGTCCATCGTAAAACTTGAGAAACCTTGGTTTGAAAAACAGTTTCTGAATTTCAAAAATGGATTGCCGCCTGCTCAGGAATGACGATAACCGGTAAGGTAAATTGCGTATCGGAGAAAAGTAATCTAGCTATAGCCTGACTTTGGGTTAGCAAACTCGAAAAAAAATAAGAGGAAGAGTTGAAAGCCGGTAGTCGAAAGGTCGCCTGAAAAACAGAAATACTTGGTTTTCAGACGACCTTTGTTTTGGGGAAGCGGCTCAACGAGTTACGTTGCGCCAGTCGCTTTCGAAATAGCTGACGAGGATTTGGTTGTTCAGATAGTTCGGCTCGACCTTGCGCCTTGCCATGTCGGGCGGGAAGCGGAACATTTCGGCGGCGGTTTGGGCGTTCAGATAACGCGTAGGGACGTCGAATTTCTGCGGGACAGGGAATTGCTTATCGAAGCCTGCCAATACAAATCCCCATTCGCCGAAGGAGGGGACGTAAACGTGGTAAGGCGCGGTAGAAAGACCGGCGGCTTCGAGGGTGGCGACGACCGACCAGTAGGCGTTGGGGGCGAAGTAGGGCGAGGTGGACTGGACGACGATTTTGCCCTGCGGCTGAAGATGGCGGGCGACGAGGCGGTACATGGGGACGGAGTAGAGTTTGCCCAGTGAGAAATTGGACGGGTCGGGCAGGTCGATGATGATGACGTCGAATTTTTCAGATGATCCCTCCAGCCATTTGGCGGCATCGTCGTTGACGACGTGCATTTTGGGATGGGACAGCGAGCCTTGGTTGAGCGCGCTTAAGGTGGCGGAGGTTTTAAAAGTGGCGGTCATGTCGGGGTCTAAATCGACCAGGGTAACGTGTTTGACCTGCGGGTATTTCAAGACTTCGCGCGCCGCCAGCCCGTCGCCGCCGCCGAGGATGAGGATGCGGGAGGCGTCGGAAACCATCTGCATGGCGGGCAGGACGAGGGCTTCGTGGTAACGGGCTTCGTCGCGCGAGGAGAATTGCAGGTTGCCGTTGATGTAGAGGCGGGTATCGTCTTTCCAGCGGGTAACGACGAGCCGTTGGTAGGGCGAGTGGCTTTGATAGACGACGGGGTCGCCGAAATAGCTTTGTTCGGCTTTGAAGGAGATGCGGTCGGCGTAGGCGAAAGCAACGGCGAGGACGGACAAGACAATCAGCGCGCGCAGGCGGATGGCGCGGTAGCGGGGCAGTTCGGCTTTGAATACGCGTGCGGTCAGGTAGGCGACGGCGGCGTTGAGGATGCCGAATAAGAGGGCGGAACGCGCCATGCCGAGTTTGGGGGCGAGAAGAAGCGGGAAGAGCAAGGAAACGGCGAGTGCGCCCAAATAGTCGAAGGTCAGGACTTTGGAAACGAGTTCTTTAAACTCTGCGCCTTTGCGGTTTAACACGCGCATCACCAACGGGATTTCCATGCCGACGACCGCGCCGACAATCAGCACGAAGGCGTAGAGCAGGGTGCGGAACGGGGCGGCGGAAAGCCCGAAGGCGACGAACAATGCCAGCGCGGAAATGCCGCCGATGATGCCGACCAGAAGTTCGATTTCGATAAAGCGGTGCAACACGTCTTCGTCTTTAATGTAGCGGGTCAGGTGCGCGCCTATGCCCATCGAAAAAAGATAAAGTCCGATGACAGAGGAAAACTGCAAAATGCTGTCGCCCAAAAGATAGCTCGCCAACGCGGCGATGATGAGTTCGTAGGCGAGGCCGCAACTGGCGACGATGAAGACGGTGATGATGAGGGTGCGGTTGGCGGTCATGGTGTCGTAGGAATGGGGTTTGAGCTGCTATTGTATATTGAAATAGGGATGGTCTGCCGCAGAGGTCGTCTGAAAAACTCCAGCCGTTTGTTCAGACGACGTTTCCGTATTTTTGGGGTTGACATGAAAATATTGTCAACAATTTGGGCAACTTTGTCCGATTTATTCTATAATTCTACTTTCCAAGTTAACCTCGAATTCGGAGAAGACGATATGTGCGGTGTATTAGGTTTGGTCAGCCATGAGCCGGTAAACCAGCTTCTGTACGACGGTTTGCAGATGTTGCAACACAGGGGGCAAGATGCGGCGGGCATTGTAACGGCCGAGGGCGGCACGTTTCACATGCACAAAGGCAAAGGCATGGTGCGCGAAGTGTTCCGCACACGCAATATGCGCGATTTGATCGGCAACGCGGGCATCGCCCATGTCCGTTATCCTACGGCAGGCAACGCGGGCAGCAGCGCGGAGGCGCAACCTTTCTACGTCAGCTCGCCTTTCGGCATCGTTTTGGCACACAACGGCAACCTCACCAACACCGCCGAACTGTATGAAAACGTGTGCAACAAACACCTGCGCCACGTCAACACCAGCTCCGATTCCGAAGTCTTGCTCAACGTATTCGCGCACGAATTGCGCCGCGAAGTCTCTAAAAACGCCAATCCCCACCGGCTCAATATCGACAATATTTTCAACGCCGTTGCCGAAGTCCACCGCCTGGTGCGCGGCGCATACGGCGTGGTTGCCATGATTGCGGGCTACGGTATGCTCGCTTTCCGCGATCCTTACGGCATCCGCCCGCTGGTGTTGGGTTCGCAAACCGACGAGGCAGGCAGAAAATCCTATGCCGTCGCCTCCGAATCCGTTGCCTTCAATACGCTTGCCTACGATTTGGAACGCGATATCCAGCCGGGCGAAGCAGTATTCGTCGGCTTTGACGGCACACTGATTGCCCGTCAATGCAGTGACCGCGCCAAACTCAGCCCCTGCCTCTTCGAATACGTCTATTTTGCCCGTCCCGACTCCGTAATCGACGGCGTATCGGTTTACCAATCGCGTTTGGATATGGGCGTGTCCTTAGCGGAAAAAATCAAACGCGAGCTGCCCGTGGACGACATCGACGTTGTGATGCCCATTCCCGACACCAGCCGCCCCAGTGCGATGGAACTTGCCGTCCACCTCAAAAAGCCTTACCGCGAAGGTTTGATTAAAAACCGCTATATCGGCCGCACCTTTATCATGCCCGGTCAGGCGACGCGCAAAAAATCCGTGCGCCAAAAACTCAGCCCGATGGAAACCGAGTTTGAAGGAAAAAGCGTATTGCTGGTGGACGATTCCATCGTGCGCGGGACAACCAGCCGCGAAATCGTCGAAATGGTACGCGCAGCGGGCGCGCGCAAAGTCTATATCGCCTCCGCCGCTCCCGAAGTACGCTATCCCAATGTGTACGGCATCGATATGCCCACGCGCGAAGAATTGATTGCCAACGGGCGCAGCGCGGCGGAAATTGCCGCCGAAATCGGCGCGGACGGCATCGTTTTCCAAAATTTGAGCGATTTGGAAGCCGTCGTCAAAGCACTCAATCCGAAAATCGAGTCCTTCGATTCGTCCTGTTTCAACGGCATCTATCAAACCGGCGACATCGACCAAGCCTACCTCGACCGCCTGTCCGCCGAGAAATCCGGCTGCGGCGGCTTGAAAGTCCACCCGAGCAGGATGGAACACAGCATCAGCATCAGCGATGCGGGCGACGAAGAATAAAACCGGTTTGAACGATTAAGGCAAAAGGTCGTCTGAAAACCGCCCTCCTTTAAGGGGAAAGGGTTTTCAGACGGCCTTTTCCCTTTGAATGAAAGAGCCTGATTTTGCCAAAGGGTTATTCCTAATTTATTTATACTTCATGGAATATAACTACAAAATACAAAAATACAACAATCAAAGAGAAACTTTACAAGAAAAAACTTGCATTACTTCCGCTTAAAGCGCATAATTCGTCCCGTTAGCTGGTTCGAGTAGTCAGTTAATAGTTTCTCCTCTATTTCTCCTTTGTAGACTTGGCACACATCTTATTGATGTGTGCATTTTTTTGCTTTTTTCTTTCAATCTAATGATATAAGCAAAGAAGTTACAATATTTCATATTTCCCTATCTACTATCTACCAGTGTAATTATTCTAATCTTGGCTTCTGTCCTACACTCAATCCAAATCCAATACCGTTTCTTCTTTTACTTCCTCCATCACCACATAACTTCGGCTTTCCGCCGCGGCAGGCAGGTGCAGTAAAATATTGCCCAACATATCCCGATAGGCCGACATATCGGGCAGGCGGACTTTAATCAGATAATCGTATTCGCCCGATACCAAGTGGCATTCCAAAATTTGCGGAATCCTCATGACTTCCCGACGAAAATCTTCAAAAATATTGCCTGACTTCGAACGCAGCTTCAATTCGACAAAAATCAACAATCCTTTGCCCAATAAATTCGGATTGAGGCGGGCGTGATAGCCGGTAATGAAATTATCGCGCTCCAGCCGTTTGACGCGCTCGGTAACAGGCGTAGTCGAAAGCCCCACTTTCTCCGCCAGCTCCGTCATCGGTATCCGGGCGTTTTGTTGCAGAAATTTTAAAATTTTCAGATCGGTTTTATCCAGTTCTTTCATGATGCTTTTCCTTTTGAATGTCATTAAATAGGGATAATACATACGAAATTATTAAAAATAAAGTGAATATCTCTAATAAAAATATCCTAAACTAGCCATTCATAATCAAAAATAATTTAAATTTTAAGGAGAAGATATGAAGCTGATTGTTTTGGGCGCAGGTATCGCCGGAGTTTCAACCGCATGGTATTTGGCTTCCGAAGGGCATGACGTAACCGTCATCGACCGCGCCGACGATGTGGCAATGGAAACCAGCTTTGCCAATGCCGGGCAGCTCTCTTACGGCTACACCACGCCTTGGGCGGCTCCGGGTATTCCGCTCAAGGCCTTGAAGTGGATGTTCAAGCAACACTCGCCCTTAATTTTTCAACCCGACGGAAGCCTGTTTCAAATCTGCTGGCTCAAACAAATGCTGGACAACTGTACGGCGGAGCGTTATCAAATCAATAAAGAGAGGATGGTTCGGATTTCGGAATACAGCCGTGAAATGTTCCGTCTTTTTAAAGAACAGGAAAACATTGATTTTGAGGGTAGAAACAAGGGGACTTTGCAAATCTTCCGCACGCAAAAAGAAGTTGCCGCGGCTGAAAAAGACATTGCCGTTTTAGAACGTTACGGCGTTCCCCTACGTCGTCTGAAACCTGAAGAATGTTTGGAATTCGAACCCGCGCTACACCATGCTTTACCTAAAATCGCAGGCGGATTGCACCTTCCTGCCGATGCCACCGGCGATTGCCGTCTGTTTACCCGAAAACTGCGCGATTTGTGCATACAGAAAGGCGTGCGTTTTGAATTCGGACATCACATCCGCCGCATCTTACACGACCGATGCCGCGCTACCGCCGTTGAAACCGATCAAGGACAGTTCGGGGCAGACGCATTCGTATGCGCCTTAGGCTGTTTCAGCAGAACGGTTTTGGAGGATTTGGGCTGGGATTTGCCGATTTATCCGGTAAAAGGCTATTCATTGACCGTCCCTGTCGTTCATGATGAAAAAGCACCGGTTTCCACCGTTCTTGATGAAACATACAAAGTTGCCATCACCCGCTTCGACAAACGCATCCGCGTCGGCGGTATGGCGGAGTTGTCAGGTTACGGATTGCATTTATCTGAAAAACGCCGTGCTACTTTGGCATTGGTCGTCAACGACCTTTTCCCGGGCGGCGGAGATTTGCAGCAGGCGGAATTTTGGAGCGGGTTACGGCCGATGACGCCCGACAGCACGCCGCTTATCGGCAAAACACCATTGGAAAACTTGTTTCTGAACACAGGACACGGGACTTTGGGTTGGACCATGTCGCTCGGCTCTGCCAAACTGACCGCCGATATAGTCTGCGGTAAGGAAACCGAAATCGGCAGCGATGATTTGGGTTTGTCTCGTTACACGAAAGTTTGACGGCGCAATGCACTGTCTTTGTAAAAAGGTCGTCTGAAAACGGATATAGCAAGTTTCCTCAAACCTATATTCCGACTTTTCAGGCGACCTTTTTCAATTCGGTATTGTGTTGTTGCGGGTAAAATCCACGCTGCGGCGTTTTTTTGGATTTTCGGCCCGCTACATTTAGTAGAGTGGGGGAGGTTGCAGATATGGCAAAGGTCGTCTGAAAGCCTGGAGTTAAGGTTTCAGACGACCTTGGATTCGGATTTCAAGTGCA
>NZ_KV814908.1:0-2600 GCF_001814135.1 Neisseria sp. HMSC067H09
AACGCCGTACTGGTTTAAAGTTAATCCACTATACGTGCAAGCGTTTTCAGACGACCTTTACTTTGTATTCATGCAATAAAACCAGCATCTGTTTATTGTCTGTGGTCCCAGCATTGTTTACAGTCTTCGAAAGACAATACTGCCATGAAGATCCATAAAAATACCCCCCTCATTTCTCACCAACGCCAAGCCGTTTAGCGAGCCTATATATAGGATAAAATCACCGTTACTTTTCTAATCCGACTATACCAAGTTAACAGGGTAACCATTTACTGTATCCTCAAGGCATACGGCTGTAAATGCTCTCACCGAAAACAGCACCAACAATCGTTTCAAACGAACAAAATACGGTATAAAACGGTTGGCCAAAGTTGATAAAGCCATCAGCAAAATAGTTCATTTTGATACCAAACAGCTGTATTTATTGCAAAACCAAAAGCCAACCGACCAAAGGGATTACCTATTTTTCGTCATTGGTGATTATTCCCATAAACTGCATCCAGCTATTTTGCCTGAACATACCGCAACTAGCGCAGCCAACTTACTTTTGCACAATGTCATTGAATGCTGTATGAGCAACTACTCTTCACTCTATAAAAATTAGACAAAATGTATAAAATAATTTCAATATTAAAATGTGAGGTATTATTTTTAGAAAAATAGATTGTCGTTTTGTCTAAAATGCGTATAATCCCCTTCCAAAGCAAACCATAATTTCGATAAAGTTTGGACAAGGAACATCATGCAATTAGACATTGACCGCTTAGTTGCTTATTTCGGCGGCGTGAATGCACTTGCCGAAGCGTTGAAACAGCACGATCCCGAAAATGCCGCAACAACCGCAGCCATCTATAAATGGCGCACGCGCGGGTCGCTGCCTTTGGCGCAACTGCAAAAGCTGACCGCGCTGGCGGAAGCGCAAGGCAGGCCGCTGGATTTGAATGCTTTTTTACAAAAAAACGAATCTCTGGAGAGAACAGAAATGACACAGACCAACCGCGTAATTATTTTCGATACCACCATGCGCGACGGCGAGCAGTCGCCCGGTGCATCTATGACCAAAGAGGAGAAAATCCGCATTGCCCGCCAGTTGGAGAAAATGGGCGTGGATGTGATTGAGGCGGGTTTTGCCGCCGCCAGCCCGGGCGATTTCGAGTCGGTCAATGCGATTGCCAAAATCATCACCAAATCCACAGTCTGCTCGTTGGCGCGTGCCGTTGAAAACGATGTGCGCAAAGCGGGAGAAGCCGTTTCCCCCGCGCCGAAAAAACGCATCCATACCTTCATCGCCACCAGCCCCATCCATATGGAGCACAAACTGAAAATGAAGCCGCAGCAGGTCATCGATGCGGCGGTCAAAGCGGTGAAAATCGCCAAAGAATACACCGACGATGTGGAATTTTCCGCCGAAGACGCCGTGCGTTCGGATTTGGACTTCCTCGCCAAAATCTTTACGGCGGTTATCGAAGCGGGCGCGACCACCATCAATATTCCCGATACCGTCGGCTACTCCATCCCTTCCGTGTGGTACGAGCGTATCAGCAACATCATCAAAAGCGTACCCAACGGCGACAAAGTAGTCTGGTCGACCCACTGCCACAACGACTTGGGTATGGCGGTTGCCAACTCGCTGGCCGCCGTTCAGGCAGGCGTGCGCCAGGTGGAATGCACCATCAACGGTTTGGGCGAACGCGCGGGCAATGCCAGCCTTGAAGAAATCGTGATGGCGTTGAAAGTGCGCCATGATTTGTTCGGCTTGGAAACCGGCATCGACACCACACAAATCGTGCCGGTATCCAAACTGGTGTCCACCATTACCGGCTATCCGATTCAGCCCAACAAAGCGGTGGTCGGCGCAAACGCCTTTGCACACGAATCAGGCATCCATCAGGACGGCGTGTTGAAACACCCCGAAACCTATGAAATCATGACTGCCGAATCGGTCGGCTGGTCAACCAACCGCCTGACCTTGGGCAAATTGTCCGGCCGCAGCGCGTTCCGCAGCAAACTGGCGGATTTGGGCATCGAGTTGGAAAGCGAAGAGGCGCTGAACGCCGCATTTGCCCGCTTCAAAGAACTTGCCGACAAAAAACGTGAAATCTTCGATGAAGACCTGCACGCGTTGGTGTCCGACGAAATGGGCAGCATGAACGCCGAAAGCTACAAATTCATCTCCCAAAAAATCAGCACCGAAACCGGCGAAGAGCCGCGCGCCGATATCGTGTTCAGCATCAAAGGCGAAGAAAAACGCGCTTCGGCCAGCGGCTCCGGCCCTGTCGATGCGATTTTCAAAGCGATTGAGAGCGTGGCGCAAAGCGGCGCGACTTTACAGATTTATTCCGTCAACGCCGTAACGCAAGGCACGGAAAGCCAAGGCGAAACCAGCGTCCGTCTGGCACGCGGCAACCGCGTCGTCAACGGTCAGGGCGCGGATACCGACGTTTTGGTCGCCACCGCCAAAGCCTATCTCTCCGCCTTGAGCAAACTGGAATTCGGTGCCGCCAAACCGAAAGCGCAAGGCAGCGGTACGATTTGAGCTTAAATAGATTGATTTGAATTTAAAAAGCAAAAAGGTCGTCTGAAAACTGAACTGCACCCCA
>NZ_KV814909.1:0-6521 GCF_001814135.1 Neisseria sp. HMSC067H09
TTGGGGGATTTTGGGGAATTTTGCAAAGGTCTCAGCCCGTTAGAAACTTGGTCATGCTAAATTTGTTAGGCACGAGGTTTTGTCCATTCGCTATTTTCAAATTAACCTCAAACTCAAAAAAAAGGCGATACCTTTCAGTACCGCCAAAGCTGCTTTGGTGATGAAACTGGTTATTTCGAGGCGCAGCGGAAGCCTAGGTTGTGCAGGACGTATTTGGATTGCAGGCTGGTGCGAATGCCGTAGCGCAGGAAGGCGGCGTAATTCGATGGGTCACTGGAGCCTACGGATGCGCCGCTGCAAAACATTTGCGTATCGGCATTGCCAGACGAGAGCAGGCTGCTGTTGAAGTCTTCCGTCCATTCCCAAATCAGGCCGTGCATATCGTAAATGCCCCAGTAGTTGGGTTTGCTTTTGCCGACATCGCGCAAGCCGTTTCTGCCGCCGTCTGCATACCAGTCAAGAATGGTACGGTTGTATCCGGGTTCGGCAGAACCGTTTTTCTGTGTGGCGGAGGCAAGTCCGGCAAATTCCCATTGGTCTATGGTCGGCAGGCGTTTGCCTTGCGCAGTACAGTAGGCATTGGCGGCAAACCAAGATACGTTGGTTACCGGATGTTTCAGTTCATTGGGTTTGGGCGCGTAGCTGTTGCTGCTGGTTTTAACCCAGTGTTTGAGGTAGGCAGGTTCGGCTTGTTTGGAGCTGACTTTGCCTTTTTGCCACTGCGGGTGTTTTTTGACAAACTCTGCAAATTCGGCATTGGTAACAGGATATTTGTCGATTTGGAAGGGTTTGACTTTAATGATGCTTGTTTCTTTCTTCAGATAGAGCGGGCGGTAGCTGCCTCCTTCAACTTTTGCCATTTCGGCTGCCGCTGCACTGCCGCTTGCGACAAGGGTAAAGAAGGTGAGGAGTGGTATGAGTTTCATAACGGGCTTTCTAATCTGAATGCGGGGTATTAGGCTTTGATTATATAGCGAAACCGGATAAAAATCCTTAGAGGCCGTCTGATTATTGTGCTTTTGGCTTGTCGGGTTCGTGAATGCTTGAAACCGGTTTTTCAGACGACCTTCGATATTTGATAGGTTGTCTGAAAAACCAATCTTTCGATTGGTCGTGGAAGAAAGCCACTGTTGTCCTTGCATCAGCCGGAACAGCAGTGGCTTTTTTCTGTCTCTACGCCGAGATGACTGGATTAGTAGCCGCCTTTACCTGCAGATGCTGCGGAAGCAGGAGCTGCGGAATCAGCTGGAGCAGAAGCAGCAGGGGCAGAAGCGGCACCGCTACCTACATAGGCTTTGTCTTCCAGTTTTTTGGTCATGATTTCAGGGTTCTCTGCGCCCTCTACTTTCAATTGACCCAACGCGCCTTTGTTGAACGCACGGAAGAGAGAGTGGTCAACCACAGTGTAGCTGCCCGGGATGTCGGCTTTAAATTCGACAATCGCTGCGCCACCGGCAGGGATCAGAGTACTTTGTACGTTTTCGTTGATCAGTTTGCCGCCTTCTACGTAAACTTTGTCGAAGATCTCACCGATAACGTGGAAGGAAGAAACGAGGTTCGGACCACCATTACCCACGTACATACGGACGGTTTCGCCTGCTTTGGCTTTCAGAGCGTTGTCGCCGGCGATAGCGCCTACATGGCCGTTAAATACAACGTATTCAGGTTGTTCGGCGATGGCTTTGTCCATATCGAACGGTTGCAGGCCTTGCGCACCTTTTTTACCTTTGGTGTAGAAGTCACCTTGTACGATGTAGAACTCTTTATCCACTTTAGGCAGACCTTCTTTAGGTTCAACCAAGATCAGACCGTACATACCGTTGGCGATGTGCATACCGACAGGGGCAACGGCACAGTGGTAGATGTACAGACCCGGCTGCAGGGCTTTGAAGCTGAATGTAGAAGTACGGCCCGGGGCAGTGAAGCTGGCTTCTGCACCACCGCCTTGACCGGTAGCAGCGTGGAAGTCAACGTTGTGCGGTACGGTAGAAGACGGGTTGTTAGAGAATTCGACTTCCACGGTATCGCCTTCGCGTACGCGGATCATGCGGCCCGGAACGTCGCCGTTAAATGTCCAGTAGTGGTATTCCACGCCATCGTCCATTTTCATGGTTTTTTCGACGGTTTCCATTTTCACGCGGACACGTGCAGGATGGTCGCGGTCGATGGCAGGCGGAACTTCAGGAGCGTGGGTGGTTACCGCGTCGATAACAGGCAGCTCGGCAGCGGGGGTTTCGGCAGCAGCTTGAGCACCGGAAGCAGAAGCCTCGGAAGCTGCAGGAGCGGAAGCGGTTTGCTCGGCAGGTTTTTGGGCAGCTTGCTCACCACAGGCGGCTAAAGCAAAAACTGAAGCAATGATTGCAGCTAAAGCTTGGCGTTTCATAGTTGTCATTTCCTTTAATAACTATTTTAAGAAGGTCAGGGTATATTTTTTCAACCTTTGTCGTCCGCGGCATACCGCTTTCGGCTCTTTCAAACTGCCTTATTCCGGGTCGTCTGAAAGGCATCTCTTGTGCACTTTTGTAGGATTATGTAGGTGGTTTTACCGCTATATCTTGACTTAAATCAATTAATTCATCAAAGATGAACTTTTACTACCTGTTTTACTACTTAATAACTAGATAAAACTACATCAAATCGTCTATTATTGTTCACATGTTTTATCCAATTCTTTACAAAATGCCATCGTATTTTTGATAATAAGAATTATTATTGACTATATATCTGTTTTTTAAAGATTGTTGTTAAGAGAATATTTCTTTTGCCTGAAAAGAGTGCTACAATCTTTAACATTCATATAGTATGAATTTATAAGCAACCACTTTTTACCAAAATAAGGAGTTCTGAAATGGGACAGTACAAGAAGCTATGGTACTTGCTGTTTGCCGTCCTGGCAGTCTGCTTTACCATTCTTGGCTACATGGGCAGCGAGGTTTATAAAAAAGCCCCGCCTTATCCTGAGAGAGTCGTTTCGGCATCAGGCACTCAGCTGATGACCAAAGACGATATTTTGGCAGGTCAATCAGCCTGGCAAACCACCGGCGGTATGGAAGTCGGTTCCGTATTGGGACACGGCGCATACCAGGCTCCGGACTGGACAGCCGACTGGCTGCACCGCGAGCTTGTCGCATGGTTGGATTTGACTGCGCAAGAGACTTACGGCAAAAAATTCAACGAAGTTTCTCCTGAAGAACAAGCCGTACTGAAAACCCGCCTTGCCGACGAATACCGCAACCAAAGCCGTATTAAAGAAGACGGCAGCGTCGTCATCAGCGATACCCGTGTCAAAGCCATTGAGAGCATCCTGCCTTACTACCACGGCGTATACAGCGATGATCCCGCCCTTCAGACGACCCGCGAACACTTCGCAATGAAAAACAACACATTGCCAAGTAAAGAAGCGCGTGAAAAACTGTTCAACTTCTTCTTCTGGACTTCATGGTCTGCCTCGACCAACCGTCCTGACGAAACTTTCACCTACACCAACAACTGGCCGCACGAGCCTCTGATCAACAACGTACCGACTACTGAAAACTACATGTGGTCGTTCACCAGCGTTGTATTGCTCTTGATGGGTATCGGCCTGCTGATGTGGGGTTACTCCTTCCTGACCAAACACGAAGAAGTAGAAGTTCCGACTGAAGACCCGATTTCCAAAGTACAGCTGACTCCTTCCCAAAAAGCATTGGGCAAATACGTCTTCCTGACAGTCGCCCTGTTTGTGGTACAAGTGTTGCTGGGCGGTCTGACCGCGCACTACACCGTCGAAGGTCAAGGTTTCTACGGCATCGACGAAGCACTGGGCTTCGAAATGTCCGACTGGTTCCCCTACGCATTGACCCGTACTTGGCACATCCAATCCGCCATCTTCTGGATTGCAACCGGCTTCCTGACAGCAGGTCTGTTCTTGGCTCCGATTGTGAACGGCGGCAAAGATCCCAAGTTCCAACGTGCCGGCGTAAACTTCCTCTATATCGCCCTGTTCATCGTAGTCGGCGGTTCTTATGCAGGTAACTTCTTCGCCCTGACCCACATCATTCGCCCCGATCTCAACTTCTGGTTCGGACACCAAGGTTACGAATACCTCGATTTGGGCCGTTTCTGGCAACTCCTGCTGATGGTCGGCCTGCTGTTGTGGCTGTTCCTGATGCTGCGCTGCACCATCTCCGCCTTTAAAGAAAAAGGCGTGGACAAAAACCTGCTGGCAATCTTCGTTGCCTCTATGGTCGGTGTCGGCGTGTTCTACGCGCCCGGTCTGTTCTACGGCGAAAAATCCCCGATTGCCGTGATGGAATACTGGCGCTGGTGGGTAGTTCACCTGTGGGTAGAAGGCTTCTTCGAAGTATTTGCTACCGCAGCCTTTGCCTTCATCTTCTACAACATGGGCTTCGTCCGTCGCAGTACCGCTACCGCATCCACTCTGGCTGCCGCCGCCATCTTCATGTTGGGCGGTATCCCGGGTACGCTGCACCACCTGTACTTCTCCGGTTCTACCTCCGCCTCTATGGCAATCGGTGCCTGCTTCTCCGCATTGGAAGTCGTACCGCTGGTATTGCTGGGCCGTGAAGCTTACGAACACTGGTCTTACCAACACCTGTCCGAATGGGCGAAACGCCTGCGTTGGCCGCTGATGTGCTTCGTAGCAGTTGCCTTCTGGAACATGATCGGTGCCGGCGTATTCGGCTTCCTGATTAACCCGCCGATTTCCCTGTTCTACATCCAAGGTCTGAACACTACCGCAGTTCACGCACACGCAGCCTTGTTCGGTGTATACGGCTTCTTGGCACTGGGCTTCGTATTACTGGTTGCCCGCTACCTGAAACCAAACGCACATTTCGACGACAAACTCATGACTTGGGGCTTCTGGCTGCTCAACGGCGGCTTGGTCGGCATGATCGCCATCAGCCTGCTGCCTGTCGGCGCGATTCAAGCATACGCCTCCATCACTCATGGCCTGTGGTATGCCCGTAGCGAAGAATTCCTGCAAATGGAAATCCTCGACACCCTGCGCTGGGTACGCACAGCAGCCGACTTGATCTTCATCGGCGGTGCAGTCTGCGTAGCCATCCAAGCAACCAAAATCGTATTCAGCCGCGATAAATAAATCCTAGCTTGAATACCATGCAAAAGGTCGTCTGAAAATTTTCAGACGACCTTTTCTTTTGGAAGATAGAAGAAACTCAATGGGGAGTTGCCTGAAAGGGGTAGGGCAGCTTAGCTTGGTTCATGCTCGCTTACGCCTTATTATCAGACAACGGAGTCATGCTGTTAATGTATTGGGTTTGCTGAATCTACTCGTCGCTGGCAAACATTCTGTCAAACACGCTGCGGACTTCATCGGTCAATTCTACGTTCAGACTTTTCAGGGATTGATAGACCTGTTTCAACCATGAACGGAAACGGCGGAATACCCCGCGCAATTCTTCGCTTGGTGCTTTGCCTTCGTACAGGTAGGCTTCAAAACCGCGCGCCCATTTTTCGTGATTCTCGCGCTGCTCGTTCAGGCTCATTGCGTCCCATGCGGCAAGGTCTTTCACACCGAACCAATCCAAGGTCGTCTGAACATCGGACAGGAATTGCCGTTCCTGTTCGGTCAGGTTTTCGGCAGGCTTGGCGGTCAGGTCGCGGGCGATACGGGTATTTGTTTCAAGGAAGAAATGCCCCAGTTCGTGAACGAATGTAGATGCGTCGGCGTTTTTCAACAGGGCAATCAGGTTATGCTCACGGCTGAACATTCCACGGTCTGCGCCGCCTTGATACAGTATGTCTTGATTGGCGTCGGCGTTGGGGGTAGAATTTGAGTCGTGGGATATGCCCCCTTCCGCTTCGGGCGTTAGGGCTAGGGACACGGCGTGTTGCAGCACGTCTTGGGCATTGGCTGATTGGGGATACTTCCACATAGAAACGGTGCGTAAATCGCGCCGTTTTTTGCTGCTGTCGGCAAGATACACAATCAGTCCATCGTCAAACTGTTTTGCAAATGCAAAGCGTCTGTTGTTTGTTCCTTTAATCGGCTCGCTGGCTATTGCGTCATAATTTGAAACAATATAAGTGATTCGGCTGATATCTTCATCTGTGATGGCAGTTTGTCCGCGCTTCGCGTCGCTTTCTGCGTTGCTATGGTTGTTTTTGATGTGTTCAATCGCGCTTTGATTTACAAATACAGAATAACCCGCTGTTTCGGGAAATTGTTCTTCCAATCGGGTATTACCGGCATTCCAAAACGCGGCTTCTGCTTTGTTGTTGCCGTTCCACAAATCCGCCGCGTCCTGCAGGTTGCTACTGTGCACCCATCCGCGCGGCGGGTTGCTTGGCAACGCTTGATTCAATACGCCGTCGTCTAAAAGGCTTTCTCCGACCACATTCAAGCCGCCGTAGGCTGCATCAAAATCACGGATTCCCATATTCAGACGACGTGCAAGGGTTTCAACGGCGCGGGCGTACAGTGTTGCATCAGCTTCAGCCTGCGTTTTGTTCATTATAGTGTATTAACTTTAAACCGGTACGGCGTTGCCTCGCCT
>NZ_KV814909.1:6621-38198 GCF_001814135.1 Neisseria sp. HMSC067H09
CCTTGTCCTGATTTAAATTTAATCCACTATATTTGTTGTTTCATTCCATAAACGTTTGGTGAGGATTTTCTCTGCCGATTGTTGTATATCAATAGAAAAAGATCGTCTGAAACTTGGATTTCAAGTTTCAGACGACCTTTCTTGTTACTTCAAACTTTTTTAGAACTTGGCTTCAAGCGTGAAGTTGTAGCTTCTGCCGGGAGAGGTGAAGCGTTCTATACCGGCATGGGTTTTGTTGTCGACGCGGTTGACTGTGCCGAATTCGCGGATGCTGCGCAGCGATTCCCAAGTATAGTATTTTTTGTTGCCGATGTTGTACGCACCGGCGCGCAGGGTGAAATATTTGCCCAAGTTGACGTAGCCTGTCAGGTCGAAAAGCGTATAGGCTTTGCTGTGCTTGGCAAAAGGCCAGGGATTGTTCAAATCATCACTGCTGTGGACGGTGTCAGACGGTTTTTTAGCTGCGGTGTGGGTCAGGTATGCGTTGACGCCCCAGCGTTTGGACGGCGCATCGTAGCCCAGATTGTAAACGGCAGACCACGGGGA
The DNA here is from genome assembly GCF_001814135.1 of Neisseria sp. HMSC067H09. NCBI lineage: Bacteria > Pseudomonadati > Pseudomonadota > Betaproteobacteria > Neisseriales > Neisseriaceae > Neisseria > Neisseria sp. HMSC067H09. The sequence continues at coordinate 7,168 of NZ_KV814909.1, forward strand.
AAGGGCGTTAATCGGGGTTTCCTGTCCGTTGGTCTGTTTGGCTTTGCCTTTGATGTAGCTGACGTTGATACCTGCGTGCGTGCCTTGCGGCAAACCGATGCTGTCAAGGTTCCATGTGCCGTTAAATTCCAAACCTTTCGCCCATGCGGAGGAACGGTTTTGGTTTTGCCAAACGGGTGAGCTGACCAAGGCGGTACCGTCGGAAATCGGCGCATAATTAGGGCTGTTGGGGTTGTCTGAGGACACGCCCATGTAGGTCAGTTCGATAAAGTTGCGGTAGCGGGTTTGGAAACCGGAGAATTTAAAGTTTCCGGCTTTGCCGCTGCCGGCAAGTCCCAGTTCGAAGTTTTTGGCGGTTTCTGCCTTAAGGTTAGGGTTTGCTTTAAGGTAGAAGTCAGGATGCGGGAACAATAGCCAGGTTTCGTCTGAAGTCGGCGCGCGGAAGCCAGTGCTATATTTTGCCAAAAGATTCAGACGCGGCGTGAATTTCCAGTCTAATCCTAAACCGTAGCTGAAACCGCTGTGTTTACGTTCGCTGCCGAGATAAGGAATTTGACCGCGGATGGCAGGAGTGTAGTTGGGATTGTCTTTGGCTTTGCTGCTGCTGTTGTCGTAGCGAAGCCCGGCGTTGAGGCGGTATTGGCTGCTGTCGCCGAATTGGAATGTGTTGTTCCAGTAGGCAAAACGGTTTTTGGAGGAGCTTTCGACCAGCATAGTCAATTCTTGGTTGTTGGACGTTTGATATTTCGGGTCGTATAGGCGTACCCAATAGCTATGATCTCTATTGTCGTTGTCGTTTTGGGAACCACCCAATCCGTATTGCATTGCCCATACCAATTTGGAAAAGTCGATTTGTTTTTCAGCATCGGCACCAAATTGGGTATTTTTTTGACGGATGTTGCGAAACATATGGTACACGTCGCTGTTCACACCGTTGCTGGCGTAATCGGTCGGCAAGTCCCAAGTCCAGGTACTCATGTCGATGGTTTGACGGTCGTAATGCAGGTTGAGACTGTCCCATGGTCCTTTGTCAAGTTGGTTTTTGTATTCAAAACCGATGCGTTTACGGTAGGAGATGTCTTGGCGGGAACGGGTATCGCCCAGAGCCTCACCTTTCCAGTTTGCCGCCCACATATTAGATAATTCAGTCGTCGTGCGGTCGGTGCGTGAATCCTCGTAAATCCAACCGATACGGTTTTTATCGTTGAAGTTGTAACCCAGTTTGAATAAGGTGCTTTTGTTTACCCAATCTTGTGGATCGGGTTTGCTGCGGGCTACGCCGCGGCTGCCGTAGTTGGTGCTGCCGGCATTCGGGTTCCAGCTTTGTTTGTTGTCGGTGATGACAGTATCGGCAGCGTCGCTGTTGTTTTTGGTTTCTTTACCGAAACGGCGGGTATAAACCATCAATGCATCCAGCCCCAACCAGGTTCCAGCGGCGGTTATGCTGCTGAATTTTTGGCTGTTGCGTCCGATATAGCCGCCTTTAATGCCTAAGTGGTAAGGCTTTTCTTCGGAAACATAGTCGCTTGCGGATTTGGTTTTATAGTTGACGGCACCGCCCAATGCGCCGCTGCCGGATTTGAGCGAGTCCGCGCCTTTGTTGATGGTAACTTCCGAGAAGTTTTCGGGTTCGGAAGTGTTGCGGTTGGCATTGAAGTTGCCGTATGCGCCGAACAGTTCTTGGAATGCTTCAGACGACCTGCTTTCTGCTTGTGCCAGTCCGTCCACGTTGATGGCAACGCGGTCTTTATCGACACCGCGTATGGTAAAACCGTTAGAACCTGAGCGTCCGCCTTCGACGACGCTGATGCCCGGATCGTAGCGTACCAAGTCGCTTTCATCAGAGACCATTTGTTTATCCAATGCCTGACGGCGGACTTTCTCTTCGCCGAGTTTTTGGGCTTTACGGCCGCCGATGACTTTGACTTCATTCAAGTCCTGATGGGCTTGTGGTACGGGGTCGGCAGCGAAGGCAGGGAAAGTTTGGCTGACAATGGCTGCCAGCAGTACGGGTTTGAAGGGGAAGGACATTTTTTGCCTCTTTAAGATGTACTGATTATTGGTTTATTGGGATGCCTGATGTGCGGTTACTTGCTGACAGGTGTCAAACTCGTATCTGTTGTATTGCGGTCGTCATCATTCTTCACGCCGCCGAATACGGTATCCAACGATTTATCGGCATCAAAGGTAACTTTACCGCCTATACTGACTTCTGTTTTATCGCCGTTAAATTGACCAAAGAATTTTCCTTCGACTTTGCCGTTTTTACCATCGGATTCAGCAGTGCCTGAGAAATCAACGCCGTTGATGCCTACATCTTTCATCACAACGTCCGGACCGTAATCCGCATTACCTAAAATCGTGCCGCCGAGTTTATTGGTGTTGAAATTGGCTGTCAGCAGTGAAAGTTTGGGCGTGTTTTTTTCAGACGACCCGGAGGATTTGCCCGGATCGTAGGTTGAGGTAACGATATTGCCGTTGCGGACGCGGACAGCCCAAACTTCGTATGTAGTCTTGCCTTTTGCCACTGTACTGTCTGACGGAGTGTAATAAGACGGTTTCGCCGTTCCGACGGGTTTGCCGCCGACAAACAGGTCTGCCGTGCCGTCTGCATTTATCCATGCGCCGAATTTGAGGTGGTCATGTTTGGTTGCCGGTGCATAGGTGAATTGTCCGGAATTGCTGCAACAGACAAACAGTTTGCCACCTTCAGATAAAGGTTGTCCTTCATGGCGGGTACGCAGGGCATAAGATGGGCTGGAATATGATGGGACAATCGGGTCGGAATATGAGCTGATGTTGTAATAGTTGCCGGAAGGGGTTTGATAGACATATTGTTTATCGGTATAGCTGCCCCATGATGTTTTCACTTCGAGTTCCGCTTCATGCAGGCTGCCGCCTTTGCCGGAAAGGGTGTTTATGGTCTTTATTGCACTGCTCTCATCACTCAGCTTGATATTGGCGATAGGTTGCGCTGTCGGAATGGCAACGGGGACTTTGGGTTCTGATGCACCTCCTCCCGCGCAGGCAGTCAGAATAAGGGTCGCTACCGCAGAAATTGCGGATACTTTGATTTTCATGATGAATCTCTCTTAATATTGATATTTTATAAATTAATGATAAGGATTACCAATTTTGTTGTAATATTTTGTAATAATTATGGCGTCTTGGCAATATCTGCGCGGAGTTTTTATGATTTTTGAAGTAAATATTAAGAAATAAATCAATTAATGACATAGGTTTGAATATTTATTCTAAATATTTGATTTGATAATGCTATCTATTAATGATGAAGAATATCGTGTGATAGTGTAATTAAACTATTGCTTTGGATACGCAAGATATATTGCAGGCGTGTTTAGTGGGTTGGCTTGATTAATCCTATGAATCTACTGATGAATAACATTTGAATAATTTATAAGACCATAAAAATAAATCAGTTATGTTTGTTTTGGAATTTTACCTCTATAATGCTGCATCTTAATGCGAATCTGTTGCTTTTACGCAAAAATAAGGTCGTCTGAAAAGTTTCAGACGACCTTTGATAGCCGTAAATCCCTGACTGGGGGAATCAGTAGGGCATGGTGGTTTGCATTTGGCTATCCCTGCGATATACAAACATATATTTCGGATGATTTTGAATGTTAAGAATAAAACAAAAAATGGTTTCGGTATCTTTATGTTGCCTGTTGCCTTCTGCAGTCTTGGCTCAATTGCCCGAAGGTAGTGTCCGGCAGGATGCGCCTTCTCAGGATGCTGCCGTACAAGTGCAGCAAAAACAATGGCTGGATATTTTGTCCGAAGAAGAAAGGTCGTCTGAAAAGAATGAGAATGCAGGCGAACCGACTGTGGTCGGCGATGATTTTTTAGCGGCAAACCCGCGTATTCTCGAGGACGCGCTGATTCAAGCACTCAACGGCAATAGCGCAGATTTGGTTTCTTCGCTTGCCGCACTTTACCGCAAACAGCCCAACCACAATCCCAAGCTGATTACGCGTGCCGATGCTTTGCTGGCAAAGTTGAAAGGGCGGACTTCCGAAGCGGTCGAACGTTATCGTACCCTTTATGAATCTGACGCTTCAGACGACCGCATATTATTGGATTTGGCGGCGGCAGAGTTTCAGGATTATCGTTTGGGCGAGGCGGCGGCGCATTTCCGCCATGCCGCGCAACGCGATATACCTGCCCCTGTTTTGGAAAACGTCAAACGTTTTCAAGAAGCCGTCAAGCGGCAGACAGAATGGAAATGGTCAGGCGGAATCAGTCCCGTGCATAGCGATAACGCCAACAACGCTGCTCCGCGTTATTGCATCGAAACAAGGGGGCAAACCGCATGCAGCGTTACTTTGCCCGTCAGTGCCAACGGCTTGAATTACGAATTGAACACCGAAAAACTCACCCCGCTGTACGGGCATCACGCCGTCAAATTCCGCGCCAACCTCAGCGGAACGAGCTATTTTTTCGACCGCCAATCGGCTTACGACGATGCGTTCGGCAGGGCTTATTTGGGCTGGCAGCGCAAGGACGGCAAACAAACCGTCAGCGTTTTACCGTTTTATCAGGCACAGTTGGCGGGCAGCAGCGAATTTGACAGCAAAAAAGAAAACAACCGTCGCGCCGCGCCCTATATGCTGGCTCACGGAGTCGGCGTACAGCTTTCACATATGGTCAATCTCGGCAACGCGACACAACTTTATTACTCGCTGGAACGCTACCGCCAAAACTATCGGGAAACTGATCGTGCGCTGCGTAACGACGGTTGGCACGACAGTACCTATCTCTCCCTGGCGCGCCGTTTTGGCAGAACGACCCTGTTCGGCGGTTGGCAATACAACCGCTTTGTTCCTGAAAACAAAAACATACGCAATGCCGTCAACAATGCCGCCTACCGCCGCAGCGGGTTCAATATAGGCTGGATACAGCAATGGCCGTTTTTGGGCGGGCTGAACAGCCGCCTGACCGCTTCATTTGCCAACCGCCGCTATAAAGGCATTATGGCATTCGGCACGGAGCCGCAACGCAACCGCGAGCGCTCTCTCTCTGTTAGCCTCAGCCATGACAAATTGTCCTACAAAGGCATCACGCCGACCTTGAATTACGGATACAGCCGCATCCGCAGCAATGCCCCTTATGCACGACGCAGCAGCCGTCAATGGTCGTTGGGCGCGGAGTGGAATTTTTAAAAAAAGCCTAAAATTCGAATACTTAATCAATAAAGGTCGTCTGAAAACGGGCATCGTAGGCTTTCAGACGACCTTTGCGGTATTTTCAAACCGATGGATATGGTTTTGCAATCAATATGGACAGCTTGAACCTTCCGTCTTAAGGACGGTAGAATCAGTCATTTCAATGCGGCAGTTCGGAGTTTTGTTGGAACTGCCGTATATCCCAAATAATCAGATATATATCATGAGTACCGAAACCAAAAACTACATTACACCCGTTGGTTGGCAGGCGTTGAAAGACGAGCTATATCAACTGGTCAATAAAGAACGTCCCGAAATCGTCCAAATTGTCAACTGGGCGGCAAGCAACGGCGACCGCAGCGAAAACGGCGACTATCTTTACGGCAAACGCCGTATGCGCGAAATCGACCGCCGCATCCGTTTTCTGACCAAGCGTTTGGAAGCCGCCGTCGTCGTCGATCCAGAATTGCGCGAAGCGACCGACCAAGTGTTTTTCGGCGCAACCGTCGGACTGTTGCGCGGCGACGGGCGAGAGCAAACCGTGAAAATCGTCGGCGTCGATGAAATCGATACCGCGCAAAACAAAATTTCTTGGATTTCCCCGTTGGCGCGTTGTCTGATTAAAGCGAGAGAAGGGGACGAAGTCATCTTGAATACACCGGAAGGGCGCGAGGAGATTGAGATTTTGTCGGTGGAATATATACGGATAGATTAAATCTCTCGCAAGCATAAGAGATAGGTCGTCTGAAAACTTTACCAATACGTTTTCAGACGACCTTTTCCATAAGAAAACACCGCTTTTGCAAGCGGTGTCCGGTAAAGCATAAATTATTTGCGCAGACCCAAGCGGGTGATCAGGTTGCGGTATGTATCAGGTTGGGTACGGCGCAAGTAAGACAACAGACGGCGACGTTGGCTGACCATTTTCAACAGGCCGCGACGGCTGTGGTGGTCTTTAGGGTTGGCTTTGAAGTGGGGAGTCAGGTCGTTGATGCGGAAAGTCAACAGAGCGACTTGTACTTCAGAAGAGCCGGTATCGCCTTCTTTGCGTTGGAAATCTTTAACAATTTGTGCTTTTTGTTCTACGGTCAATGCCATGATGGATAACTCCGAAAAATAAAAGAACCGTTATTCGGTTCGGACAAGTTTGACGAGCGCGAACCCGTTCAAACTCCTGAAGTCTTTTTGTGAAGACGGGCGGATTATGCCACAGTTTCATCTGTTTTGCACGGCTGAATCCTGTTTTTGATACGAAATTGTGGAAATGTCGTCTGAAAATGTATCGGGGTGTGGCGTAAAGTATGTGCGAGAAGTTTTGATTCGGTGCATTTTACAGCAGGTTAAAATGGAAAATATTCCCATCATTCCTGAACTTCCTGAACAGGCGTGAATCCGGGCTTCTGATTTCGGCAAGATTCAGCGATTATTGCGGATTGCCGCTTGAACAGAAATGGCGACGTGGGTACTTTTTTTGAATTTCAGCGAATGGGTAGGGCTTTTCGGAAGGGCGTGGGTTTTGTAGTAAAATAGACGCTGATCGACGGCATGAAGAGGTCGTCTGAAATTTAAAAGAGCTTTGATATTATGAATTTTTTTAGAAAAACAGCCTTGTTTTTGCTCGTTTTGTCCGTATTGGCTGCCTGCGGTTCGTTTGTTTCGCAATATGTTTTAGGGATGAATCCCTGCGTATTGTGCATCGTGCAGCGTTTGTGCGTATTGGCGGTCGGGGTGGCGGCTTTGCTGGCGGTATTTTTCCGTCAGTCTTCCAAAGTGGGGCGGACGTTTTCCGCTTTGCTTATCAGCGCGCCTGCTGTGTACGGGATAGGGACGGCGGCTTATCAGTTGTGGTTGCAAAGCCTGCCGCCGGGTACGGCACCTTCCTGCGGCGCACCGTGGACGTTCCGCCTGAAGGACTGGCCGTTGTTTGACTGGTTCGAACCCATCGTGCGCGGCTTCGGCAATTGCGCCGTACCGGATTATTTTTTGGGTATTGCGCTGCCGGTTTGGAGCATCGCTTATTTTTGTTTCGTTGTCGTATTGGTTTGGTTTGCTTGGTTGAAAACGAAATAAATGTCCGGAATTTAAAAAAGGTCGTCTGAAAATCCGTTTTCAGACGACCTTTGCTTATGGGGAATGACTTACATCACATCCAACACGTCAATGCCCAGCAAATCCAAGCCTTGTTTCAGCGTGTCGCCGGTAAGTTTCGCCAGTTGCAGGCGGCTGTTGCGGGTTGCGCCTTCGGCTTTGAGTATCGGGCAGGCTTCGTAGAAGCGGCTGAACAGGGTGGCAATTTGGTAAAGATAGTTTGCCAGATAGTGCGGATACGCCGTGTCCGCCACGCTTTGCAGTACGTCTTCGAATTTCAGAAGCTCAGCGGCAAGCTGTTTTTCCAGCGGTTCGGTCAAAACGGTGGGCGCGGTTGCGTCCCATTCGCCGGCTTTGCGCAACACGCTTTGCACGCGGGTGTAGGCGTATTGCAGGTAGGGGGCGGTGTTGCCTTCAAACGAGAGCATGGCGTCCCAGTCGAACACATAATCGCTGGTGCGGTTTTTGCTCAAATCGGCGTATTTGACCGCGCCGATGCCGACGGTTTTGCCGATTTTCGCTGCTTCGTCTGCGCCTAATTCGGGATTTTTTTCTTTCACTAAAGCGCTGGCGCGCTCGACGGCTTCGGTCAGCAGGTCAACCAGTTTCACGGTGTCGCCGCTGCGCGTTTTGAACGGTTTGCCGTCTTTGCCCATCATGGTGCCGAAGCCGATAAACTCGGCTTTTGCATCTTCCGGCAGATAGCCTGCTTTGCGGGAAGTGGTGAAAAGTTGTTCGAAATGCAGGGCTTGGCGGTGGTCGACGACGTAGAGCAGGCGGTCGGCTTTCAGACGACCTATGCGGTAGCGCAGGCACGCCAAATCGGTGGAGGCGTAGAGAAAGCCGCCGCCTTGTTTTTGCACGATAAATGCGGCAGGTTCGCCTTCTTTGTTTTTAAACTCATCCAAGAACACGACTTTCGCGCCGTCGTCTTCGACCGCCAGACCTTTTTGAACCAAATCATCGACCACGGGCTGCAAATCGTCGTTGTATTTCGATTCGCCCGCCACGTCCTCAGGGCGCAGTTTCAAGCCCAGCGTGTCGTAAACGGCTTGGGCGTGCGAGAGCGAAATATCGACAAACTGTTTCCACAACGCCAAAACGGTTTCATCGCCGCCTTGCAGCTTCACAACGTATTCGCGCGCGGTGTCGGCAAAGGCGGGGTCTTCGTCGAAACGTACTTTGGCGGCGCGGTAAAACTGCTCCAAATCCGCCAACTCAAACGCGGCATTGTCTTTTTGCTGCTCAACCAAATAAGCAACCAACATGCCGAATTGCGTACCCCAGTCGCCGACGTGGTTTTGGCGGATGACGGTGTTGCCCATAAATTCCAACACGCGCGAAATACTGTCGCCGATGATGCTGGAACGCAGGTGGCCGACGTGCATTTCCTTCGCCAGATTGGGCGAGGAATAGTCGATAACGACGGTTTGAGGTTTGTCGGTTTTTGCTATGCCGAAACGCGCGTCGTTCAAAGCCGCATGAATGTTTTGGGCGAGAAATTCGGGGCGCAGGCGCAGGTTGATGAAGCCGGGTCCGGCCACTTCCGCGCTTTCAATCACGGTATTGCCCGCCAATGCTTCAGCGACCTTTTGCGCCAATTCGCGCGGATTTTGTTTGGCTTTTTTCGCCGCACCCATCACGCCGTTGATTTGGAAATCGCCGTGTTCGGCGTTTTTGGTCGGCTGCAAAACAACGGGGCTGTCGGCGATGCCTGCGGCGGCAAAGGCAGCGGCGGCTTCGCGTTCGACGGTTTGATGTAGGTTCATGAAGTTCGGTCTCTCGGTTAAATTCAAATCAGGCGGTATTTTAAAAGAATTTGGGGTGTTGAAACAGGGCTAAGGTGAAAGGTCGTCTGAAAAAATGTGGATGGTTTCGGCGTAACCTGCCATGCCCGTTTTCAGATGACCTTTTAATGATGGCAGCGTTTGGAAAAATTCAACGGACAAGGTTCCAAGCCATTTTTATGGCAATCAGCAGCAGCATGATGCCGAAGGAGATTTTAAGCTGGCGGGCGGGGAGTTTGTGCGCGGTTTTGACGCCGATCGGGGCAAAAATCATGGTTGCGATGCTGAGGATGGCGACGGCGGGCAGATAGAGGAAGCCGCCGGAGCCGTGTGGCAGGTCGGGAACGTTCCAGCCGGTAACGAGATAGCCGATTGTGCCGGCGAGCGCAATCGGCCAGGCGAGGCCGGAGGATGTGCCGATGGCGCGGTGGGCGGGGAAGTTGCAATACATCAGGAAGGGGACGGACAGCGAGCCGCCGCCGATGCCGACCCAGCTCGAAGCTGCGCCGAACAATGTGCCGACCGCGCTTAAGCCGGGTAGGGCGGGCAGGTGGCGCGAGGCTTTGGGTTTGGAGTCTGTCAGGGTTTTGAGGGCGATAAGGGTTAGGAATGCGATAAAGAAGATTTGCAGGGCGCGGGTAGGCATGTATTTGGCGGTTACTGCGCCGATCAGTACGCCGAATATCATGGAGGGGGTCATACGGCGGACAGTCTGCCAGTCGATGGCGCTTTTTTTGTGCTGCGCGTACATGCTGGAGAAGGTGGTGAATACCATGACGGCGAAGGATGTGCCGATGGCGAGATGTTGGGCGTAGGGGTGGCTGCTGATGCCTTGCAGTTGCAACGTCCACAAGACGACGGGGACAATCAATGTGCCGCCGCCTACGCCGAACAATCCCGCAATAAAGCCCGCCGCGCTTCCGACAGCGAGCAGGGAGAAGATGATGTCCCAAGTCCACATTTTTCAGACGACCTTTTTGGTTTTACGGCGTTTTTTCAACCAACGCCATACTGCCATGATGTAGCCGGAGAGGCTGTAACCCAGGAAAAACAGGAAAAGTACAAGCGAAGGTTTCCAGTTGATGAGCAACAATACCAACACGGCAAGCACCATGCCCATAAACGGGACTTGGCGGCGGATATTGATTTCTTTAAAGCTCCAAAACGGGATTTGGATAATCATGGAAATACCGGCGAAAAGCGTGATGCCCAAAGCCCACCAATGTACGCCGGGGAAGCGTTCGATGCTGTGGTTGACCCAAATCAGGCCGACAATCAACGCAGCGGCGGTCGGACTGGGAACACCGATGAACCATCGTTTATCGACTTTGCCGATGAGTGTGTTGAAGAGGGCGAGGCGCAGAGCGGCGCAGGCGCAGTAGATGAAGGCGACGGAATAACCGATTTTGCCAAACTGCCAGAGCTGCCATTTGTAAATAATCAAGGCGGGCGCAACGCCGAAGCTCACCATATCGGCAAGGCTGTCTAGCTGTTCGCCGAACGCGCTTTGGCTGTTGGTCAGCCGCGCCACGCGACCATCCATGCCGTCGAGCAGCATGGAGAGGAATACTGCGATCGCCGCCGTCTCATAACGCCCGTGCATGGATTGGGTGATGGCGAAAAAGGCGCAGAACAACGCGGCAATGGTGAAGGAGTTGGGCAGCAGGTAAATACTGTTGCGGCGCAGCGAATTTCGCGGCGGGATTGGCGGTTGGTTTTGCATATTGTCCATAATCGTTTGATGATGCAGTACAAGGCAGATAGAGAGATTATACCGTATTGAGATGAAAATGATTCCTGAATGTGCAGGAGGTCGTCTGAAAATGTGTGAATACCGCTTGGCTTGTTCATTTTCAGACGACCTTTTTACCGAAATATGAGTTTTGCTGTCTTTCTAAAAACAGGAACAATCAGCCGTAAATTGCCGTATTTTTATCAAATTCGAACAACCAAACAACACGTGTAGCGTGGGCTTTGCCCGCGAAGATCATGATTGGCCTACGGACTCGGCATACGTGCCATATCGGCAAAAGGGATTCGTGAGAAGCGGGTCGTTTGAAAAAAAACAGATCAAATTTTATCAAAGCGAATATTTGAAAGCGGAGTCAAAATTCACGCCTGCGTGAGGATGACGGCAAGGGAAGTTCCTATTTTAATCGACCCTGTTTTCAGACGACTTTCTTCATTCAAGCCGACGGTTAATCAAACAATTCCCGCTGCGCCTGCTCTTTGGTCACGCGCACGTCGGTTTCGCCGTCGGCAAAAGTGATGTGCAGTTTCTGCCCTTGTTTCAACGCGTTGGCGTTGCGGATGACTTGTCCGCGTGTGTTTTTAACGACAGAGAAGCCGCGCTCCAGAATCTGCTGCGGCGATACGGCTTCGAGCAGGGCGGTTTGGGCGGTCAGGCTTTGGCGGCGCTGGGCGAGCAGTTGGCGGAAGGCGTGCGACAAGGTCGTCTGAAAGCGGTTGATGTCTTGCCGGTAAACGGAAATATCGGGGCGGTAATGTTGCAGGGCTTGGGTTTGGCGTTCGAAACGGGCGGTGTGGGCGTGGACGTTTTGCGTCATCGAGTAGGACAGGGTTTGCGCCAGTTTGTGGATGTAGGTGCGCTGTTCGTCGAGTTTTTGGCGCGGGTGGCGGATTTGCCGCGCGAGCCAGTCGAGCTTTTGGCTGGCATCGAAATAGCGTTGTTCCAAAACGGTTTTCAGACGACCTTTGGCTTGGGCGAGGCGGTGCAGCGATTCTTGGCGGTTGGGGCTGACCAGTTCCGCCGCGCCGGTCGGCGTGGGCGCGCGTACGTCGGCGACGAAGTCGGCGAGCGTGAAATCGGTTTCGTGTCCCACGCCGCTGACGACCGGAATCGCGCAGGCTTCGATGGCGCGTACGACCGGCTCTTCGTTAAACGCCCACAAGTCTTCAATGCTGCCGCCGCCGCGACAGACAATCAACACATCGCATTCGGCGCGTTGCGATGCGGTTTTAATCGCTTGGGCAATCTGAAATTCGCTGCCCGCGCCCTGAACGGCGGTCGGATAGACGATAACGGGAATTTCGGGCGCACGGCGTTTCAGGGTGGTAACGACATCGCGCAATGCTGCCGCCGCCAGACTGGTTACGATGCCGATACATTGCGGTCGGGCAGGCAAAGGTTTTTTGCGTTCCGCCGCAAACGCGCCTTCCGCCTGCAACTGCGCCTTCAGCCGCTCGTAGGCTTCGTAAAGCTGCCCCAAGCCTTTGAGCCGCACCTCGTTCACCGTAATCTGAAATTCGCCCCGCGCCTCGTAAATACTGATTTTGCCCGCCACTTCGATATGGTCGCCTTCTTTCAAAGGTTTCGCCAAACGCGCCGCCGCACCCTTGAACATGGCGCAACGCACCTGAGCGCGGCTGTCTTTGAGTGAGAAATAATAATGTCCGCTGGCGGCACGGGTCAGATTGGACACTTCGCCCGCAATCCATAAACCGGCAAGATGGTCTTCCAGCAAGGCTTTGGCGAGGGCGTTGAGTTCGGATACGGAAATGGAGGAGGGGGCGAAGAGTTCGGACATTGAGGGCGGGAATAAATGGGGAAAGGTTGGATTATAAGGGGTTTCGGGCGGCATTTATAGCCGATAGGCTTGTGTTATATAATCTTCAGTCGAATATTTCAAGGTCGTCTGAATGCCCAAACTCCATCAAATCATCGAACGCCATTGGCAACGCCCCAATCCGTTTTTATCTTTCCTGCTCAAACCCTTATCCAAACTGTTTGCCAAAATTGCGGCTAAACGGCGCGATGATTTCGTTTCAGGTCGTCTGAAAAGCGAAAAGCTGCCCGTGCCCGTGGTCGTGGTCGGCAATATCCATGCGGGCGGGACGGGGAAAACGCCGATTGTCGCCGCGCTGGTGTCGGGTTTGCAGGAAAAAGGCATCAAGGTCGGCATCATCAGCCGGGGCTACGGGCGCAAGAGCAAGGCGGTTCATGTATTGAATGTCGCGAGCCGTGCGGAAGATGCGGGTGACGAGCCTTTGCTGCTGTTCCGCAAAACCGGCGCACCGACGGCGGTGGGCAGCAGCCGTGCGGAGGCAGGCAGGGCGTTGCTGGCGGCGCATCCTGACATCGGGCTGATTGTGGCGGACGACGGTTTGCAGCATTACGCCCTGCGGCGGGATGTGGAAATCGCGGTATTTCCAGCGGCGGATACGGGGCGGTCGGATTTGGATTTGCTGCCCAACGGCAGTTTGCGCGAACCTTTGTCGCGGCTAGATTCAGTGGATGCGGTCGTTGTCAGCGGCGGTCAAGCGGATGCGTCGTTTGCGCCGTCTGAAAACATGTTTCACAGCCTTATCGAAACGGGACAAATTTACCGTTTGAACCATCCGTCCGAATTACTGGATACAGGTCGTCTGAAAAACCAAACCGTCGCCGCCGTGGCAGGCATCGCCAAACCGGAGCGTTTTTTTGATTCGCTGCGGAACATGGGCATCACGTTGAACCAAACCGTCGCGCTGCCCGATCATGCCGACATCGCAGCGGCAGATTTGCCCAATGCGGACGCGGTCATTATTACGGAGAAAGATGCGGTCAAGTTTTCAGACGACCTCAATCTGAATCATGTATGGGTGTTGCCTGTTTGTGCGATAATCGAACCTGATTTGGCGGCGTTCGTGTTGGAACGCTTGGAAGATTCCCGACAGGTCGTCTGAAATCAATTGATTCTTTGTTGCTGTTTGTCTTAAATAATAAGGAAATTTATGAACATGAAAAAACTGCTGCTCACTTTCATTGCCATTGCCGCCTGCTCCGCCGCAACAGCCGCGCCCCCAAGCGATAAGTCTTTAAATAGATGGATGGAAGTCCAGCATATCGAACGCGACTTTCTCAAAAATTTGACCAACATGGCGGAAGCACAAAACCGACAGCTCATGCAACCGGTCATCGCCTCATATCCACCAGAACTGCAGCCGCAATTACAAGCCGCGTCAGACCGTTATATGAACAAAGTGTTTACAGCCTATTTAACACCGCAACGTAGAGACAAATTAATGAAAGAAATAAAAAAAGTTGCCAAGGACGAGTTCACTCAACAAGAGATTGATGCCATGATTGCGTTTTACGAGACTCCCGTAGGACAATCTATCATGGAGAAAAATTCGGCATTCATAAAAAAACTCGCCAATATAGGGGCAAGCGAAGCGGATATGAAAGAAATTGAAACAATTAGCGAACGCTACCTAATTGAATTTGAAAACGAAATTAAAAAAATCTTGCCTGAAGAATGTACCCCCTAAACCTTAAACAGGAGAAAAAGATGAAACTGAAAACCTTGTTATTGCCCTTCGCCGCGCTGGCATTGTGTGCCAACGCATTTGCCGCTACACCCAGCGACGCGTCGCTGGAGCGTCTGTTTGAAGTGCAGAAGATGGATGCCCTGTTATACCAGTCTTTCCAAAGCATGGAGGGCATTGTGCTTTCCGATCCGAATGTACAGAAATTTTTGAAAGATGCGCCGGAAGACAAACGTCCGCAGTTGGAGGCGGTATTGAAAAAGTATGCAAACCAATCGATTGCTGAAATCAACACGCCGCAAGTGCGCGCCCAATTGCGTAAAGCAACTATGGAGGGCATAAAAACAGTTCTTACTCAGGAAGAAGTCGATGCGTTGATTGGCTTTTACGGCACGGAGGTAGGTCAATCAATACTCGATAAAATGCCGCGCTATCTTGAGGCAACGATGAATCCGACAATGAACATCATTGCCGAAAAATACGAAAAATCAAATCAAAACGAAAAATTAGTCCGAGAAATCCTGCAGATTATGTGCAGCGGCAAAAATCCTGCCCCAGCCTGCTCAACGCAACCCCAAAAACCGGCACGGAGAAAATAATGCCGCTTGAGGTCGTCAGAAAACGAGCGAAGCAAGTTTCGCCAAAACGAGCGAAGCGAGCTTCGCTAAAACCATCAAACCCGAAAGAAACCCCATGGAAAAAAAATTCTTAGACATCCTCGTCTGCCCCGTTACCAAAGGCAGGCTGGAATATCATCAGGACAAACAGGAATTGTGGAGCCGTCAGGCGAAGCTTGCCTATCCGATTAAAGACGGCATTCCCTATATGCTGGAAAACGAAGCACGAGCGTTGAGCGAAGAGGAACTCAAAGCATGACCGAATTCGTCGTATTGATTCCGGCGCGGCTGGATTCATCGCGCCTGCCCGGAAAAGCCTTGGCGGATATTCACGGCAAACCGATGGTCGTGCGCGTTGCCGAACAGGCGGCAAAAAGCAAAGCCGCGCGCGTCGTCGTTGCCACCGACCATCCCGACATTCAGACGGCCTGTCAGGCGCACGGCGTCGAAGTCGTCATGACTTCAAAACGGCACGAAAGCGGCACGACGCGCCTTGCCGAAGCCGCCGCCGCGCTGAAACTGCCGCAACATCTGGTGGTCGTCAACGTACAGGGCGACGAGCCGCTGATTGCCCCCGAACTCATCGACCGCACAGCCGAAGTTTTAGTGGAAAACAACGTGCAGATGGCGACCGCGGCGCACGAATTGCACGATTTTGACGAATTTATGAATCCTAACGTCGTCAAAGTCGTCCTCGACAAAAACCGCAACGCCATCTACTTCAGCCGCGCCCCGATTCCCTATCCGCGCGATGCCATGCGCGCCGAAAAACGCGAATTGCCCGCCGAAACCGCCGTCCTGCGCCATATCGGCATCTACGCCTACCGCGCCGGCTTCCTGCAACGCTACGCCGAAATGAGCGTCTCGCCGCTGGAAACCACCGAATCGCTGGAGCAACTACGCGTCCTGTGGCACGGCTACCCGATTGCCGTCGAAACCGCCAAAGAAGCCCCCGCTGCCGGCGTGGATACGCAGGAAGATTTGGATAGGGTCCGAGCCGTCTTTGAGGCCGTCTGAAAGGAAAAACATGACCGATTTACGCCATTTGAGCCGCGAGGAGCAAAAACTGCTTGCCGATGTTGCCCTGCTGGTTCAGAACGACGACCAAGAGTTTAACTATGAAATGCTGAAAGCTGCCGCGCCGGACGAAGCCAGCGGCGAGTTTTGGTTCCGTATGGCGGAAACGCTCAGTACGCTGCCGCCCAACCGTTCGCTGGATTTGCGCTTGAACGGCGGCAGACTGACGGTTGCCATGTCGATTTTGTCGGTATTGCTGCAAGACAGCCCCGAGATTCCGCAGCTTTGGGCGCAAAAGGTGATTGCGCTCAACTACTTGGCACACGGGCATCAAACCCGCGCGCTCGGTTTGGCACAGCAGGCGAACAAGGCGGCGGAAGCCAACGAGGAAGAATATTTGGCGAAAACTTTATCGCAAAACCTGCTTTCCACTTTGAAAGACGCATTGGAGCGTTTTCCCGAAGACACATGGTTTGCCGAAATGCGCGATGACGCATGGAAACATTTCGGCGCGGAACAGGCCGTCTGAAGTTTTGAACGATAAACTCAAGCCGTGTAAAATCATTTGAATCACGTTTCAAATCTATATCACTTAATAAGAAGGAACACCCATGAAAGTATTATTGTTAGGCGCGCCGGGCGCGGGCAAAGGCACTCAGGCACAATTCATCACCGCTGCGTTCGGCATTCCGCAAATTTCTACCGGCGATATGCTCCGCGCTGCGATTAAAGCAGGCACGCCGCTGGGTTTGGAAGCGAAAAAAATCATTGACGAAGGCGGCTTGGTGCGCGACGACATCATCATCGGCATGGTGAAAGAACGCATCGCGCAAGACGACTGCAAAAACGGTTTCCTGTTCGACGGCTTCCCGCGCACGCTGGCACAAGCCGAAGCGATGGTTGAAGCGGGCGTAGATTTGGACGCGGTCGTTGAAATCGACGTACCCGACAGCGTGATTGTCGACCGCATGAGCGGCCGCCGCGTCCACTTGGCTTCCGGCCGCACCTACCACGTTACCTATAATCCGCCCAAAGTCGAAGGCAAAGACGACGTAACCGGCGAAGATTTGATTCAGCGCGACGACGACAAAGAAGAAACCGTCAAAAAACGCCTTGCCGTGTACCACGAGCAAACCGAAGTGCTGGTCGATTTTTACAGCAAGCTTGAAGGTGAACATGCGCCGAAATACATCAAAGTTGACGGCACTCAGCCGGTAGAAGCCGTAAAAGCCGAAGTATTGGGCGCATTGGGCAAATAAATCAAAAGGTCGTCTGAAAACAGTAAATCAGGTTTCAGACGACCTGTTTTTGACAAACAGCGTGTTGCAACCGAAAAATAATCATTCGGCGTCATTCCCGCGCAGGCAGGAATCCATTTCTGAATTTGGGCAATCGCTGTTTAAATCTGATGAACTGAGTTTTATCAATGGATTCCCGCCTGCGCGGGAATGACGGCTGATGTACCGGTTCAAATTCATCCGAAACAGTTTGTCGGGGGCTTGAGTCCGCGTAGGTCGGACATCAATGCCCGACCTACGGTTTGAATTTACGTTGTTACTGCGAAAAAGACGATAAAGGTCGTCTGAAAACTGAAAACGAAAACACCATGAATCCTTTAATCACCGACTTCCAAACTCCGCAACAACGCACCCCGGTCATCGTTGCCCTTGATTTTGCCAACGAAAAAGACACGCTCGGATTCGTCCGCAACCTGGATCCGACATTGTGCCAAATCAAAATCGGCAAAGAGCTGTTTACCGCTACGGGACGCAGTTTGGCGGAAAGCCTGATCCATCAGGGTTTCAAACTCTTTCTCGATTTGAAATACCACGACATTCCCCACACCGTCGCGCAAGCCTGCAAAGTCGCTGCCGACATGGGCGTGTGGATGGTCGATATGCACGCATCGGGCGGCCGCCGCATGATGGAAGCCGCCGCCGAAGCTGTTGCCGGATACGGCACGAAGCCGCTCTTAATCGGCGTAACCGTGTTGACCAGTATGGAACAAAGCGATTTGGCGGAAATCGGTTTGAACATCGCCCCTGAAGAACAAGTCATCCGCTTGGCGAAACTGGCGCAAAGTTCGGGCTTGGACGGCGTGGTCTGCTCCGCCCAAGAAGCCGCGCCGCTGCGCCGCGAATTAGGGCAGGATTTTGTCTTGGTAACGCCCGGCATCCGCTTGGACGTTGCCGGCAACAACGACGACCAACGCCGCATCATGACGCCCGCCGAGGCATTGACGGCAGGTTCGACTTATCTAGTGATGGGCCGCCCCGTTACCCAAGCTGCCGATCCGGTAGCCGTATTGCGCGAAGTGAACCGCGTGGCGAACCTTGAAGCAAACTGATTTTCAGACGACCTTACAGGTTGAGGCCGTCTGAAAAAACACAACGGAGGCAATATGCCCACCAAGTTCCAACAAGAAACCCTCAAATCCCGTTTCGCGCAAGCCAAAGTCCTTGTTGTCGGCGACGTGATGCTCGACCGCTATTGGTTTGGCGACGTGTCCCGTATTTCGCCCGAAGCGCCCGTGCCGGTGGCGAAAATCGGACGTATCGACCAACGGGCGGGCGGTGCGGCGAACGTTGCGCGCAACATCGCTTCGTTGGGCGGCAAAGCAGGGCTGTTGTCCGTAACCGGCGACGACGAAGCCGCCGACGCGCTCGACGCGCTGATGGCGCAAAACGGCGTCGCCTCCTATCTGATGCGCGACAAACAAATCGCCACTACCGTCAAACTGCGTGTCGTCGCCCGCAACCAGCAGCTTATCCGCCTTGATTTTGAAGAACATCCCAACCGCGAAGTGTTGGAGCAAATCAAGCAGAAATACCGCGAAGTATTGCCCGAATACGACGCAATCATTTTTTCAGACTACGGCAAAGGCGGCCTGTCGCACATCTCCGATATGATAGATTGGGCAAAACACGCAGGTAAAACCGTATTAATCGACCCTAAAGGCGACGATTACGAAAAATACGCCGGCGCCACGCTGATTACGCCCAACCGCGCTGAATTGAAAGAAGTGGTCGGCAGTTGGAAAAACGAAAGCGAGCTGACCGAAAAAGCGCAAAACCTGCGCCGCCACCTCGACCTGACCGCCGTTTTACTGACCCGAAGCGAAGAGGGCATGACCCTGTTCAGCGAAGGCGAACCCATTTACCAGCCCACCCGCGCCCAAGAAGTTTACGACGTATCCGGTGCAGGCGACACCGTCATTGCCGGAGTGGGTTTGGGGCTGGCGGCAGGCTACACCATGCCCGAAGCCATGCACCTCGCCAATACCGCCGCCGGCGTCGTCGTCGCCAAACTCGGTACGGCGGTTTGCTCGTTTACAGAGTTGAACAAAGCATTGGAAGAGCAGTAATTCCTTTTTCAGACGACCCCGTCTTTCCAAGGTCGTCTGAAACGAGTGCAACGAGTTTCGCCAAAACCAAAAATCAAAGGAAACCCAATATGACCATCATCGTAACAGGCGCGGCCGGCTTTATCGGCAGCAACATCGTCAAAGCCCTCAACCAACGCGGCATTACCGACATCGTCGCCGTCGACAACCTGACCCGTGGCGAAAAATTCAAAAACCTTGCCGAGTGCGAAATCGCCCACTACCTCGACAAACACGAATTCATCCGCCAAGTGCGCGGCCATCTTCTGCCTTACGAAAACATCGAAGCCGTCTTCCACCAAGGCGCGTGTTCCGACACCATGAACCACGACGGCCTCTACATGATGGACAACAACTACCAGTACACGCTCGACCTTTTGGACTGGTGTCAGGACGAACGCATCCCCTTCCTCTACGCCTCCAGCGCAGCCGTGTACGGCAAAGGCGAAATCTTCCGCGAAGAGCGCGAACTTGAAAAACCGCTCAATGTGTACGGCTACTCCAAATTCCTGTTCGACCAAGTATTGCGCCGCCGCATGAAAGAAGGCCTGACCGCCCAAGTCGTCGGCTTCCGCTACTTCAACGTCTACGGACAACACGAACAACACAAAGGCCGCATGGCATCCGTCGCCTTCCACCATTTCAACCAATACCGCGAACACGGTTACGTCAACCTGTTCGGAGCCAACGACGGCTACGGCAACGGCGAACAAACCCGCGACTTCGTCAGCGTCGAAGACGTCGCCAAAGTCAACCTCTACTTCTTCGACCACCCCAATCTCTCCGGCATCTACAACCTCGGCACCGGCCGCAGCCAACAGTTCAACGAACTCGCCGCCGCCACCGTCAACGCCTGCCGCGCTGCCGAAGGCAAACCTGAATTGAGCTTAAAAGAGCTGATAGAAGAAGAACTTATCCGCTACTTCCCCTTCCCCGACGCGCTCAAAGGCAAATACCAAAGCTTCACCCAGGCCGACATTACCAAACTGCGCGAAGCCGGATACAAGGAAGAATTTTTGGATGTCAAAGAAGGCGTAGAGCGCTACGTCAAATGGATGCTGGAAAATCTGGCTTAATTTGAAATGCCCATAACAAAGGTCGTCTGAAAATATCAGGCGATTTTGATTTGTTTAACTTTTATATAGATTTCGATTATGACCGAAATACAACAACGCGCCCAACTGCACCGCCAAATCTGGAAAATCGCGGACGAAGTACGTGGTGCGGTGGACGGCTGGGACTTTAAACAATACGTTCTCGGCACACTTTTCTACCGCTTTATCAGCGAAAACTTCACCGACTATATGCAGGCTGGCGACAGCAGTATTGATTATGCCGCTATGTCCGACAGCATCATCACGCCCGAAATCAAAGACGATGCCGTCAAAGTCAAAGGCTATTTCATCTACCCCAGCCAGCTTTTTTGCAATATTGCCGCCGAAGCCCATCAAAACGAAGAGCTCAACACCAAGCTGAAAGAAATTTTTACCGCGATTGAAAGCTCCGCCTCCGGCTATCCGTCCGAACAAGACATTAAAGGTCTGTTTGACGACTTCGACACCACCAGCAGCCGACTCGGCAGCACCGTTGCCGACAAGAACAAACGCCTTGCCGCCGTCCTCAAAGGCGTGGCGGAACTCGATTTCGGCAATTTTGAAGACCACCACATCGACCTTTTCGGCGATGCCTACGAATACCTGATTTCCAACTACGCTGCCAACGCAGGCAAATCCGGCGGCGAATTTTTCACCCCGCAAAGCGTCTCCAAACTGATTGCGCGGCTGGCGGTGCACGGGCAGGAGAAAGTCAACAAAATCTACGACCCCGCTTGCGGCTCGGGCAGCCTGCTCTTGCAGGCGAAAAAACAGTTTGACGAGCACATTATTGAAGAAGGCTTCTTCGGGCAGGAAATCAACCACACCACCTACAACCTCGCCCGCATGAACATGTTCCTGCACAACGTCAATTACAACCAATTCCACATCGAATTGGGCGACACACTGACCAACCCCAAGCTCAAAGACGGCAAACCCTTTGATGCCATCGTCTCCAATCCGCCTTATTCCATCAACTGGATAGGCAGCGACGACCCCACCTTAATCAACGACGACCGCTTTGCCCCCGCAGGCGTACTTGCCCCGAAATCCAAAGCCGATTTTGCCTTCATCCTGCACGCACTGAACTACCTTTCCGGCAGAGGCCGCGCCGCCATCGTCTCATTCCCTGGCATTTTCTATCGCGGCGGCGCAGAACAGAAAATCCGCCAATATCTGGTGGAGGGCAACTACGTGGAAACCGTGATTGCCCTTGCGCCCAATCTCTTTTACGGCACCGGCATCGCCGTCAATATCTTGGTTTTGTCCAAACATAAAGACAATACCGACATCCAATTTATCGATGCAAGCGGCTTCTTTAAGAAAGAAACCAACAATAACGTCTTAACCGAAGAATACATTGCCGACATCGTCAAACTCTTCGCCGATAAAGCCGATGTGCCGCATATCGCCCAAAACGCCGCCCAGCAAACCGTCAAAGACAACGGCTACAACCTCGCCGTCAGCAGCTATGTCGAAGCCGAAGACACCCGCGAGGCCGTCGACATCAAACAGCTCAACGCCGAAATCAGCGAAACCGTTGCTAAAATCGAACAGCTGCGGCGTGAAATTGACGAAGTGATTACAGAGATTGAAGCATGAGCATCATCCTATACACCGCCAACGACGGCACTGCCCAATTTGCCTTGCAGGAATTTGGCGGACAGCTTTGGCTGACGCAGGCAGACATGGCAGAACTGTACCAAACCACCAAACAAAATGTCAGCAAACACATTAAAATCATTCTTGCAGAGCAAGAATTGGAAGAGGAGGCAACTGTCAACTTCCAGTTGACAGTTCAAAATGAAAACGGGCGCAAGGTAAACCGCAAAATCGCCCATTATTCCCTGCCCATGATTATTGCCGTCGGCTACCGCGTCCGTTCTGGAAAGCGTTAAAGCGTTGGAAAAAACAGCCGTGCAACAGCTTAAACAGAAAAAAGACGGCAAAAAATAACCGCATTCAGGCTACCTGAAAAAGCAGCCTGCACACCATTTCAGGCAGCCTGAAAGCAGGATGGGCTTCAGCCCGTCGAAACAACAGCAAACGGACAGAGTGAGCCGAAGTCACCCACAACCGCCCCACATCCCGCCGCAGCGGGAAGGAAACGGAAAACAACCATGGATATGCAAAGCAAAGCGAAAAAATTGATTGAGATGATTCAGACGGCACCGGTGGAGTGGAAGCCGTTGGGGGAGGTTGGCCTATTGGTTCGTGGCAACGGTTTGCAGAAAAAAGATTTTACCGAGAGCGGCGTACCGGCGATTCATTACGGACAAATTTACACCTATTATGGCAATCAGACGGATAAGACTCTTTCTTTCGTTTCACCGGAATTGGCGGAAAAACTGAAGAAAGTAGATAAAGGTGATGTGGTAATTACCAACACTAGTGAAAATATAGAAGACGTAGGAAAAGCCCTTTTATATTTGGGAGAAGAGCAAGCCGTTACAGGAGGACACGCAACTATTTTTAAACCAAGCAAAGAAATTGTTGGCAAATTCTTTGTCTATTTCACTCAAACAGAAATTTTTGATAAGGCAAAAAGAAAATTTGCAAAAGGAACAAAGGTTATTGATGTTTCCGCAACCGATATGGCAAAAATCCAAATCCCCATCCCATCATTGGAAACTCAACAAAAAATTGTAAAAATACTTGACAAATTCACCGAGCTGGAAGCTACGCTGGAAGCAGAATTAGCCCTGCGCAAACGCCAATACCAGTATTACCGCGACTTTCTTTTAGATTTTGACAATCAAATCGGGGGGGGGATAGCTGATGGCTATCAATGCCGTCTGAAAGATGTGGTTTGGAAGACGTTGGGGGAAGTGGGTAAATTTACATATGGATATATCGCAAAAGCCCAAGATGCAGGAACAGCTAGGTTTATACGAATTTCCGATATTAATGCTAACGGGAAATTGATACCAAATGGAGAAAAATATATAGATGTTTTGCCAGAATGTAAAAAATATCTCTTAAAGAAAAATGATTTACTCATGGCTAGAACAGGAGCAACATATGGAAAAACAATGATTTTTAGTGAAGATTATCCTGCGGTATATGCAGGTTTTTTGATCAAGTTAGATTTTGACAAAAATATTTTAATTCCTAAATATTATTGGCACTTTGCACAGGGAGAATTGTTTTGGCGACAAGCTAATAAATTAGTTTCAGGCGGAGGACAACCTCAACTTAATGCGAATGCATTAAAGATGATTAAAATCCCCATCCCCCCAATCCCCGAACAAGAAAAAATCACCGCCATCCTCGACAAATTCGACATCCTGACCCACTCCATCAGCGAAGGCCTGCCGCACGAAATTGCCCTGCGCCGCAAACAATACGAATATTACCGCGAACAGCTGCTTGCCTTCCCCAAGGCTGCCTGAAAAAGCAGCCTGCACTTTTTCAGGCAGCCCAATCCGAACATCAAACCGTTTAACACCCGACACTGCAAAGGACGACTCATGAACCTCGAAACCAAACCCATCGCCGAAACGCCGAATTTCATCGTGCTCGACCAATATGAAAAAATCGAACAGTCGGGCAGCTACCAATCGGAAAACCAGTTGGAAGCGGAGTTGATCGCCGATTTGCAGAATCAGGGGTACGAATACCGCAAGGATTTGAACAGCCAAAGCAGGCTGCTGAAAAACCTGCGCGCGCAGTTGCAGCGGCTGAACGATGTGGCGTTTTCAGACGGCGAATGGGCGCGGTTTTTGACGGAATATCTGGACAGGCCGTCTGAAAATATTACCGATAAAACCCGAAAAATCCACGACGACCATATTTACGATTTTGCTTTTGATGACGGCCGTCTGAAAAACATTTATCTGCTGGACAAGAAAAACCTTGCCCGCAACCATGTGCAGGTTATCAACCAGTTTGAGCAGACGGGCACGCATGCAAACCGTTATGACGTTACCGTGTTGGTAAACGGTCTGCCACTGGTGCAGATTGAATTGAAAAAGCGCGGCGTGGCGGTGCGTGAAGCATTCAATCAGGTACACCGTTACAGCAAAGAGAGCTTCAACAGCGAAAATTCGCTGTTCAAATTCCTGCAAATCTTCGTGATTTCCAACGGTACGGACACGCGCTATTTCGCCAACACCACTAAGCGCGACAAAAACAGCTTCGATTTCACGATGAATTGGGCACGGTCGGACAATTATCCGATTAAGGATTTGAAAGACTTTACCGCCACATTCCTGCAGAAAAGCGTATTGCTGAGCGTTTTGCTGCATTACAGCGTGTTCGATGCGAATGATACGCTGCTGATTATGCGGCCGTATCAGATTGCCGCCGCCGAACGCATTTTGTGGAAAATCAACAGCTCTGCGCATGCGAAGAATTGGAGCAAACCGGAAAGCGGCGGCTATGTCTGGCACACCACGGGCAGCGGCAAAACGCTGACCAGCTTCAAGGCGGCGCGTCTGGCGACGGAATCGGCGTTTATCGACAAGGTTTTCTTCGTGGTGGACAGGAAGGATTTGGACTACCAAACGATGAAGGAATACCAACGTTTTTCGCCCGACAGCGTAAACGGTTCGGAAAGCACGGCGGGCTTGAAACGAAATTTGGAAAAAGATGACAACAAAATCATCGTTACCACCATCCAAAAGCTGAACAACCTGATGAAGAGTGAAGATAATCTGCCGGTTTATCACCAGCAGGTTGTATTTATTTTCGACGAATGCCACCGCTCGCAATTCGGCGAAGCGCAAAAAAACCTGAAAAAGAAATTTAAAAAATTCTGCCAGTTCGGCTTTACCGGTACGCCGATTTTTCCCGAAAACGCTTTGGGCGCGGAAACCACGGCGGGCGTATTCGGGCGGGAGCTGCATTCTTATGTGATTACCGATGCCATCCGCGATGAAAAAGTATTGAAATTCAAAGTGGATTACAACGATGTGCGCCCGCAGTTCAAAGCCGTGGAAGCGGAACAGGACGAGAAGAAACTGAGTGCCGCCGAAAACCGCCAAGCCCTGCTTCACCCCGAACGCATCCGCGAAATCACGCAATATATCCTGAACCAGTTCAGGCAGAAAACTCACCGGCTGAATGCGGGCGGCAAAGGCTTTAACGCCATGTTTGCCGTCAGCAGCGTGGATGCGGCGAAGTGCTATTACGAAGCGTTCAAAACACAACAGGCAGGCAGCCTGAACCCGCTGAAAGTGGCCACCATTTTTTCCTTTGCGGCCAACGAAGAGCAGAACGCCGTCGGTGAAATTGTCGATGAGACCTTTGAACCGGAAGCGATGGACAGCAGTGCGAAAGAATTTTTGCAGGCTGCCATCAACGATTACAACGCCTGTTTCAAAACCAATTTCGGTACGGACAGCAAAGCCTTTCAGAACTACTACCGCGATTTGGCAAAACGGGTGAAAAACCAGGAAGTGGATTTGCTGATTGTGGTCGGCATGTTTTTGACGGGTTTTGACGCGCCGACGCTGAACACGCTATTTGTCGATAAAAACCTGCGCTATCACGGCCTGATGCAGGCGTTTTCTCGCACCAACCGCATTTATGATGCCACCAAAACCTTCGGCAACATTGTCTGCTTCCGTAATTTGGAGCAGGCAACCATTGATGCGATTACCCTGTTTGGCGACAAAAACACCAAAAATGTGGTGCTGGAAAAAAGTTACGAAGAATACATGAACGGCTATACCGACAGCCTGACCGGCGAAGCGCGGCGCGGTTATTTGGATGTGGCAAAAGAATTGCGCCAACGTTTCCCCGATCCCGACAAAATCGAAACGGAAAAAGACAAAAAAGATTTTGCCAAGCTCTTCGGCGAATACCTGCGGGCGGAAAACGTATTGCAGAACTACGATGAATTTGCTGCGCTGCGTGAGTTGCAGAATGTGGATGCGGCGGACGAAGATGCTATGAAGGCGTTTCAGGAAAAATACTACCTGAACGATGAAGACGTGCAGGAAATGCGGCAAGTGCCGATGCCCTCTGAAAGGGCAGTGCAGGATTATCGCTCTGTCTACAATGACATCCGCGACTGGCTGCGCCGCCAAAAAGCAGGCGAACAGAAAGAACAGTCAAAAATTGATTGGGACGATGTGGTTTTTGAGGTGGATTTGCTCAAATCACAGGAAATCAATCTGGATTACATCTTGCAACTGGTTTTCGAGCATCACAAAAAAATCAAAGGCAAAGCGGAGCTGGTGGAAGAAATCCGCCGCATCATCCGCGCAAGTATCGGCCACCGCGCCAAAGAGAGCCTGATTGTGGATTTCATCAACGATACGGATTTGGACAAAGTACCCGACGTTCCCACCATACTGGAAACCTTCTACACCTATGCGCAAGAGGTGATGAGGAGTGAAGCAGCAGAGCTGATTGCCGCCGAAGGTTTGAACGAAACCGCCGCCAAACGTTATTTGACCGGCTCGCTCAAACGCGGCTATGCCAGCGAAAACGGCACGGAACTGACCGAAGCCCTGCCGAAAATGAGTCCGCTCAACCCGCAATATCTGACGAAGAAACAAAGTGTTTTTCAGAAAATTGCGGCGTTTGTGGAGAAGTTTAAGGGGGTGGGAGGAAATCTCTAAATCAAAAAGGTCGTCTGAAAACTCAGATTTAAAGTTTTCAGACGACTTTTTATTGAACCGTTACCTTATTCAGCGATATAGGGAAACGATGGTTTCGGCGGCTTTGACGCAGCTGTCGACATCGGCGACCAAGGCGATGCGGACGTAGCCTTCACCGGGGTTGCCCCATTCGGTATCGCGGGCGAGGAAGCGGCCGGGGAGGACTTGGATGGCGGCTTTTTGCCAGAGATTTTTGGCAAATGCCAAATCATCGCCGTTCGGTACTTTCAGCCAGATATAGAATGATGCGTCGGGCAGTTTGACATCGAATGCCTGTTGCAAAATGGGGATGACGCGGTCAAATTTTTCCTGATACAGGCGGCGGTTGGCGATGACGTGTTCTTCGTCGTTCCATGCGGCGATGCTGGCGCGTTGGACGGGGATGCTCATTGCACTGCCGTGGTAGGTGCGGTAGAGCAGGAAGTTTTTAAGCAATTCGACATCGCCTGCGACAAAGCCGGAGCGCAGTCCGGGAACGTTGGAACGTTTGGAGAGGCTGGTGAACATGACGATATTGCGGTTGCTGCGCCCTAATTGTGCTGCCGCCTGTAAGCCGCCTATGGGTTTGTTGCCGTCGAAATAGATTTCGGAATAGCATTCGTCGGAAGCAATGATGAAACCGTATTTGTCTTGCAGATCAAAGATTTCTTGCCAGTCTTCCAGTTGCAGGACGCTGCCGCTGGGGTTGTTGGGCGAGCAGACGAACATGACTTTGGTGCGTTGCCATACGTCTTCGGTGATGCTTTTCCAATCGGGCTTGAAGGACGGGGCAGGGCAGTTGGCAAAACGGATTTCGCCGCCGCCGAGAATGGCTGCGCCTTCGTAGATTTGGTAGAACGGGTTGGGGCTGAGGACGATGGGTTTGAGGTCGTCTGAAACGGGGTTTAAGACGGTTTGAACGAAGGAAAACAAGGCTTCGCGGCTGCCGAGTACGGGCAGGACTTCTGTATCGGGGTTGACGGTCAGTCCGTCGTAACGGCGGCGCATCCAGTCGGCACAAGCTTGGCGCAGCTCGGGCAGACCTGCGGTCAGGGGGTATTTTTCCAGTTCGTGCAGCGAGGCGGTCAGCGCATTGGTGATGACTTCGGGGGTAGGGTGTTTCGGTTCGCCGATATGCAGGTGGACGGGGGTGACGCCTTCGGGAGGGTTAACGCCCTGCATGGCTTCGCGCAGGCGGGCAAACGGATAGGGTTGGAGCTGGTCGAGTGGTGGGTTCATGGGTGTTCCAAATGTCTATCGAGACGGTCATCTTAGCATTTTTTATGCGGATTTTGTTGACAATGTGTGCAGGAAAAGGGAGGCAGCGTTAGGAAAAGGTCGTCTGAAAATCGGTTTCAGACGACCTTTTTAAGCATCACGCGATTTGCAGGCAAAATATATTGGATTAACTTTAAACCAGTACGGCGTTGCCTCGCCCTGTCCTGATTTAAATTTAATCCACTAAAAAAGGGCACATTGAAATATGCCCTTTTTTAGCGTTCATCTGCGGGTATGAATTATTTGGCTGCTGCGGGAAGAGCACCGTTAAGCAAGTATTGGATGGTTTCTTGAACCGTGCGGATGGCGTTGCCAAACGGTAACGGGTCTTTGCCTCGGAAAAACAAGCCTTTATCGACTTCGCCACGGAAGGCGGCGGAGAGTTGGATGTCAATGCAGAATTGTCCGGCTTTTGCCAAACCGTCGCGCAGGCCGCAGCTGGTCAGACAGTTCAAGCCTTGCGTACAGCGGCGCGGGTCGGCTTTGGCATTGGCTTGTAGCTTGGATTCGCGCTTGATGTAGCTGTCCAGGAATTTGGTGCGCACACCGCGTGCGGGCAGTCCGGCGACGGACATAAATTCGACAACATGCTCGGTTTCTGCGCCTGCCAGCGTTTTTTTGAAGTTGATGTGGGCATCGCCTTCCTCGGTAACCGCAAACGCCGTGCCGATTTGGACGGCGGATGCGCCCCAGTTTTTCAGCGCGGTTTTGACTTTTTCAAAGTTCGCCATGCCACCGGCGAGGATGAGCGGGATTTTTTCACTTTCAAGACCTAAGTTCTTGAATACTTCGAAAGTTTCTTCGATGACGCGTTTGAATTCAAACTTGGCATCGTTCACACCTGCCACGCTTGCCGCGCCCAAGTGTCCGGCAGCGTGTGCGGGATGTTCGATAACGATGGCGTCGGGCAAAACACCTTTTTTCATCCAGCGTTTCAATACGATGCCGATACCGCGCGATTCGGACAAAATCGGGAACAGGGCGACATCTTTGTGATAACCCTCGGTCATTTCGGGCAAATCCAGCGGCAATCCCGCGCCCATCACAATCGCGTCCGCCCCCGATTCGCAGGCTTGGCGGACGTAAGCAGCGTGGTCTTTGACGGCTTTCATGACGTTGACGGCAATCATGCCTTTGCCGTTTGCGTCGGCTTTGGCTTTTTGGATTTCGCGGTCAAGCGCGGTGCAGTTGAGTCGGGTGTATTTTTCTTCGCTCGGATTGATTTTGGATTCGGCGAGCAGGTCGTCATGCAGGTGGCGCAAATCAACGCTGGCAATCGTGCCGACACCGTTTTCGCGGGCGACCGCGCTGGAGAGTTTCGATGCGGAAACGCCCACGCCCATCCCGCCTTGGACGACGGGAATCAATGATTTGCCTCGGATGTGCAATGGGTCGAAGTTGTTTTGCATGTATGGGTTCCTTGATGGTTGCGGGTGGTGTTTTTAATAGACGGGTATCTGTATCGAAGTTGCTTTTATCGGCTAAATGACGCCTGTTTTAAGATTTTAGTAATTATACTCTAATCAAATGGGAAATTAGAGTTTTAATACAGTTTCTTTATTAAAATAATCTTAATATATTGTTAATTAAGAAACTATTGTTTTGAGTGTTGGCGGTGTGCTGCGGCATTTTTGGGACGAATGTGTCGCTTAAAAATCGAAAAGGTCGTCTGAAAACCTGATTGGGCGTTTTCAGACGACCTTTGCTTTGCCGGTAAAGGTTCGGGCTGCTTACGGACGGTTGGCTGCGATATGGTAGCGCGTTTCAAATGCGGCTTCTTCTCCCGCGTCCAGCTTGATTAACCCTAAGCCGTTGTTGAAGCAGTCGGGTGCGCCGCTGAGGTTTTCGATGGCGATGGTGTCGCGGGTCGATGGGGTGAAGATTTGCAGGTAGGGATAGGATGCGTCGGGGTAAATGCTCAGGGTCAGTCCTTTGCCTGAAAGCGTGCAGGCGGCGGGCTTTTGGCGTGCCAAGACAAAGCTGTTGTCCAATTCGATGCCTGCCAGGCTTGAGGTCGTCTGAAAACGGGTGTCGTCGATCATGCTGCCGTCGGGAACCAAATCGGCATCGAAACCCAAGCGTTTGCTGCTGTCGATTTCCAGCGACCAATCGTCGGTTTTGCCGCCGAGTGTGAAATAGGGGTGCCAGCCGTCTGCGAGCGGCATGGCGGTTGCGCCTTGGTTGCGGACGGTGGAGCGGATGCTTAAGCCGTCTGCGCTGAGGCGGTAGCGGACGGTCAGGCTGAAGGGGAAGGGGTAGCCGCTGTCGTCTTGCGCGTAATCTGCACGGATTTCGACTTCGGCGGATTGGCCGTCGGCATGGCTGTTGACGAGGGCAAACTCGCGGTCATACATCAAACCGTGTGCCGCGTGTTCGGCGAGTTTGAATTTGCCGCACTGATACGCTTTGCCGTCAAAGCTGTATTTGCCGTGGCGCAGGCGGCAGGCGTACGGGCTGAGCTTGCCGCTGCGGAACCATTCGGTCAGGCTCTCGCGGGCGTGTTGCGGGGTGTCGTAGGCTTTGACGATGTTGAACCATGTGCCGTCGGGGCGGCGGATTTCGTAGCGGTTGAGCAGCCCGCCGTAGAGATAAATTTCCGCGCGCAAATCGGCTGAGGCGAGCAGCAGGCGGTCGTTGTCGGTTTTGAGTGTGAACATGAAGCGGCTCCTGATGGTGGTTGAGGCAGGGTGTATAAAAGGTCGTCTGAAAAGTTTTCAGACGACCTTT